>JAAKFW010000141.1 GCA_011064905.1 Candidatus Anoxychlamydiales bacterium
GATGGTTTTATGAAAAAAGGAAAAATAAGAGGTAGATAATATGCCACGAATTATTGGAATAGATATTCCAGCTAATAAAAGATTAATAATTAGTTTAACTTATATTTTTGGAGTTGGAAACTTTTTAGCAGATCAAATTGTGAAGAAGTTGAAATTAGATCCAGATATGAAAGCTGGTAAATTAACTGATGAAGAGATATCAAAGATCAACGCAATGTTACAATCAGACTATCTAGTAGAAGGTGATCTTAGACGACAAGTTCAAAATAATATTAAAAGACTTATCTCTATACATTCCTATCGAGGTTTAAGACATAGAGCCGGTCTTCCTGTTAGAGGACAAAGAACAAGAACAAATGCAAGAACAAGAAAAGGGAAAAAGAAAACTGTAGCTGGTAAGAGACAAGCACCAAAACAATAAGATATAAAGGAGATAAAATTGGCAAAGCAAAAACAAAAACCGAAACAAAAGCAAGTTGATAAAGCTGTAGTTAAAAAGGTAAAAAAGAAGCATCAAAGAACTATTCCAATGGGAATAGCTCACGTAAAAGCTACTTTTAATAATACAATGGTAACAATAACTGATCCTGCCGGAAATGTTATTGCTTGGTCAACAGCTGGAAAGTGTAAATTTGTTGGATCAAAAAAATCCTCAGCATTTGCTGGAACTGTAGCAGCTCAAAATGCTGGAAAAGATGCAGCAGCTCTTGGAATGAGAGAGTGTGAAGTGAATTTAAATGGGCCTGGAGCCGGAAGAGAATCTGCTGTAAGAGGTTTACAATCAGCAGGACTTACTATTACTATAATCAAGGACAAAACACCTGTGCCTCACAATGGTTGTAGACCAAGAAAAAGAAGACGTGTATAACACCTAAATAAAAATAAGGGGAGAAATAATATTATGTCAGTTATGTTTGGTGCATTTGAAATGCCTGATAAGATAACAAAAGAAGAAGAAGAAGAGAAAAATTTCGCAAAGTTTGTAGCAGAACCATTTGAAAGAGGATTTGGACATACGATAGGAAATTCTCTCAGAAGGGTAATGCTTACATCTATAGAAGCTCCTGCTATTGCGTCTATTCGCATTGAAGGTGTGGCTCATGAATATACTGCTATCGAGGGTGTAATTGAAGATATGACCCATATAATTTTGAATTTAAAAGGCGCTCTACTTAGATTTATTCCTTTAGATAACGAAGAAAATCCAAAAGGAATAAAACTGATAACTAAAGTATTAGAAATTACAGATGAAGATATTTTAAAAGCTAATGGAAATTACATAGTAACTTTAAAAGATATCATGGGAACATCAAATTTTGAAATAGTAAATCCAGATCTTCCAATTTTTACAGCGACAAAACCAACTACTAGAAGAATTGACATAAAAGTAGCTATTGGCAGAGGATACCTTCCAGCTGATAGACATGAATTTGAAAGGCAGACAGATGAAATTGTTATAGATTCCGCATTTTCTCCTGTAACTTTGGTAAATTTTTATGTTGAAAACACAAGGGTTGGTCAACATACTGATTACGATAAACTAATTTTGGAAGTTACAACAGATGGAAGAATAACACCGAAAGAAGCTCTTTCATTTGCAACACAAATAGCTGTTAAACATTTTTTAATATTTGAAAAGTTAAAAACACAGGATATTACTTTCGAACAAAAAGTAGTTGAAGAGAATAAAGATAGAGATGAACTCTTAGCTAAATTAGCTTTAAAAATTAATGAAATAGAACTATCTGTTCGCTCCACTAACTGCTTATCATCAGCTCATATTGAGACAATAGGTGAATTAGTTGTTATGCCTGAGGGTGATATGCTAAGATTTAGAAACTTTGGTAAAAAATCTCTTACTGAAATCAAAGAGAAATTATCAGATATGGAACTTCATCTTGGAATGGATCTTAGTAAATACAATATTAATCAAGGAAATATAAAAGAAGTAATTCAAAAATATTTAGAAGAAAAAAAGGAAAATGAAAAATGAGGCATCTAAAAAGAAGATCAAAATTATCTATAACTGGTTCTCATAAAAGATGTATGATAGCAAACATGCTTAAATCTTTAATCCAAAACGAAAGAATTGAGACTACTATAGTAAAAGCAAAAGAGTTAAGAAGGCATGCAGACAAAATGATTACGATCGCGAAAAAAGAAGATTCAATTAGTGCAAAAAGACTTGTCAAAGCAAAGCTAATGATAAGATACAATACACTTACGTTTAAAGAGAAAAGAAAAGTAAAAAAAGATAATGATACATCTTCTTATAACGGAGATAGAAAAGTTATAAAAAAATTATTTACATCACTAAAAGATAGATTCAATGATAGAAATGGCGGTTATACTAGAATTATTAAAAAAGATGATTTTAGGAAAGGTGACGGTACCCAAAAATGCATTATTGAATATCTTCAGTAGATAGTTTTTTTTGAGTATTCTTTTCTTTACTTTGATGCCCATCTAAATTATTATTAAAAAAAACGTTTAATATATATGGAGGCATAGAATGATCAAATTAGCGATTAACGGTTTTGGTAGAATAGGAAGATTAGCTTTTAGATTTGCACACAAACACAAAAAAATTCAAATAGTTGCTATCAATGATTTAGTTTCAACAGAGAATTTAGCTTACCTTTTAAAATATGACTCAACCCATGGTAAATTCGAAGGTGAAATAAAAGTAGTTGGTGATGATCTAATTATAGATGGTCAAAAAGTGATTATTACGAAAGAAAAAGATCCAGCGGCTCTTCCTTGGAAAAAACTAGGGGTTGATTATGTAATGGAAGCAACTGGTAGATTTGTAAAATATGAAGATGCAAAAAAGCATATAACAGCTGGCGCTAAAAGAGTAATAATTTCTGCTCCTGCAAAAGGAGGAGACGTTCCAACTTTTGTAATTGGTGTGAACCATAAAAATTATGATCCCAAAAAAGATACAGTAGTATCTAACGCATCTTGCACAACGAATTGTTTAGCTCCTACCATCAAAGTACTCTTAGATAACTTTGGTATTGAAGAAGGGCTAATGACAACAATTCATGCTGTCACAGCAACTCAACCAACTGTAGATGGTCCATCTCATAAAGATTTTAGAGCTGGTAGATCTTCAATGATCAATATTATTCCGGCATCTACTGGAGCTGCAAAAGCTGTGGCTCTTTGCATACCAGAAATTAAAGGTAAAATAACCGGAATGGCATTTAGAGTGCCAACTGTTGATGTATCTGCTGTAGATCTAACTGTTAGGCTTGAGAAATCAACAACCTATGATGAAATCTGCAAAGCTATGAAAAAAGCATCTGAAACTACTATGAAAGGCATTTTGGGATACACTGATGAGGATGTAGTATCTACCGATTTTATATCTGATACAAGATCTAGTATTTTTGATGCTAAAGCTGGAATTGCTCTTTCAGATAAATTTTATAAAGTTATTTCTTGGTATGATAACGAAATGGGATACGCTGCTAGAATAGTAGACCTAGTAGAATATATGGCATCTAAAGATTAATAAAAAAAAATAACAAATGGTAAAAAAGTGAATTATACAAGAGAGCCAATAATAGAGAGTGTCATCACCCCAAAAGAAGGCTGTAAATTAGTAGTTAGAAACTCAAAAGGTGGTGCATTAGAAGAATATTTTGTGGAATCTGTTGAAATCGTATCTTTCGGACATGCTATCTTTTTTAGATCAACCGAAAGACCTAAATCCTTTTTAGTTCCTGTAACTGATTTCGAGGTAATAGAACTAAAAGAAACTAAAATGGTTTTAAAAACTGCAAACATTGAGAGGTCAATCAAAATTGGTGGCGGTAAAACTGAAGATTTAAAATCTCAAAAAAGAAAACGCAGACAAAAACCTTATCAAGAGAAACCTAAGTTAGAAAAGCCTTCTCAAGCTCAACCTATAGTTGGGAAAGGAGGAGATAAAGATGATGAAACTCAAGTTTCATCATCCATCCTCAGAAAATTATTCCCACCACCACCAAATCTTATCAAAGAAAAACTCAACCATATCAAGAGTCCTGAAAAGGTTGATGAGAGTATTTCAAAAGAGATCGTAAAAGAAGAGCTTCCAAAAGAAGAAAAGAAAACTGAAGAGATAAAAGAAGAGACTCAAAACCCTCAAGAGATTAAAAAAGAAGTGAAATCAGAGCCCAAAGAAGAAGCTAAAAAAGATGAACCTCTTGTAGTAGATGAGACTATTGAAAAAATAAAAGAACAAACCTCA
>JAAKFW010000142.1 GCA_011064905.1 Candidatus Anoxychlamydiales bacterium
TTTCATCTTAACTTCTTTAGTATCCTATAAAATAATGAGACTGGATTAATTAATATTTAAATAGTAGTACTATGCAAAAATTTTGTCTATGAGCTTTAACAAAAGAAAACATTCTTTCAAATTTTTGAACGCCACTCAATTTATGGGGGCTCTAAACGATAACCTTTTCAAATTGATTTTAGTTTATTTCATTATAAATCTCAAAGGTCTTCCCGATACTAGTTCTATTCTAGCAAAAGCCGGCGCGATTTTCGTTATTCCTTTTTTGCTTTTTTCAGCAGCAGCAGGAGTTTTAGCAGACAAACTTTCTAAAAGAAATATAATAATCGCCATGAAAATGGCAGAAGTCGTAGTGATGACCCTCTCTATATTTGCAGTAGCATTCAAAGCGCCAATGTTTTTTTATATTCTTTTGTTTTTCATGGGCATGCAAAGCGCTGTTTTCGGACCATCTAAATACGGCATTATTCCGGAAATTATCGACCCGAAATATGTATCTAAAGCAAACGGAGCTTTAAATTCTTTTACATATTTAGCGATAATAATAGGAACATTTTTAGCATCATTTATCACTGATATCACAAATAAAAACTTTATCTTAGCTACAATTTTATGTGTAGTAATAGCTGCAATTGGCCTATCTACCAGCTTTGGAATTATAAAAACTCCAGCTAAAAGATCAAAAAAGAAGATAAACCCACTATTTTTTTACGAAATTTATAAAACACTACGTATTTGCGCAAAAAAGAGATATTTAATATCTGCAGTTTTAGGATCTGCATTTTTTCTATTTATTGGAGGGTTCGCTCAATTAAATACAATCCCCTATGCTATTGAATCTTTACATCTATCAGAGGTTGGAGGCGGTTATCTTTTTTTAGCAACAGCTATAGGGATCACTATTGGCTCATTTTTAGCCGGCAAGCTGTCTAAAGATAGAGTTGAGCCGGGCCTCGCTTGCTTATCTGGGTTTTTTGTTGGTATTGTATTTATGTTACTAGGTATTTTTCCTAATAATTTAGTAGTTGTTATAATCTTACTTATCTTACTCGGTTTTTTTGGAGGGATATATTTAATCCCTTTTGACTCTTTTATTCAAATAGCTAGCCCTGATAGAAAAAGAGGAAGAATAATAGCTGCTTCAAATTTTTTAAGCTTTTGTGGGGTCTTATTAGCCGCTTTTTTCTTATATTTAATCAGTTCAACTTTAAAATTTTCCTCTGCAAATGGATTTTTATTTATCGGAATTTTAGCTCTTGTTTTTAACATTTTTATAACAGGAAGAATGTCTGAGATGTTCTTTTCTTATGTTTCTAGAAAAATTTTATTAAAGTTTTTCAAAATAAAAGTAAATAATATCCCAACCCCCTCTTCTTATATAATTTTATTAGAAGGATCCTGGCTAGAAGTATTTTTGATGTTCTCTTTCCTTCCAAATCTCAAAATTTTTAGTTTGGGAAAGGTTATGAGAACCTTTCCATATTTTCGAGGGTTTTTAAACTCTTTATACTTAGTTAAAAAAAGAAAAAACAAAAGGTATTCTCTAAAAAGACTCTTTGCTAAAACAAAAAAATATAAAAGAAGAATAAATTTCGTTTGTCTTTTTTTGGGATCTAAATTTCCTAAAAAAGATTTAAAAATCTTTTTGAAAAGCTCATATGCAAAAACTTATCCAGACCCTATCTTTTTAAGAGTAAAAAGAGAAGGTAAAATCATTCATTACAATTTTATTAAAACCAATCAAAGAAAAGATCAAGATCAAAAAGCGTAGATAAATTCCATCTCGTATTTTTTAAAGCTCATAGCTGGCCCAAAAGATCTAGTCTGATTATTAGAAATTTCAAAGCTTTGAAGAAGAGTTAAATTATTTGTAATTGCATACAAGAAATCAAAAGAAAACCCTTTATAATTTGCCTCTCCAACAGCATTTGCTCTTGTAGTTGGATCGCCCGATCCGGTAACACTTGTTGTATATAAACCAACGTTCTCTGCGTTTCCAGTTGAGATACCCGATGCATCAAAATCAGAGACGGCTTGAGGCATAACATATTGAAAGTTTACATCAATAGCCCAGTCTCTTGCTTGCATGATTCTTCCAACCGATATTCCAACATACCATGCTAAATTATATTTTTTATGAAGATTAACCTCATTTGCAAAAGTTAAATCTTTTGCAAAATGGTTCATCAAACCGGCTAAATATATTTTAGTATATTTATCCCATTTAGCCATAATACCTTGATATCCGAGTAGAAATTGAGAATTTCCAAAATTAAATCTTCTTTTTCTGTCCCCATTTGAATCAAAAAACTTTTTCCAGTTGATAAATGAATACTTTACGAAAAATCCTGTGTTTGCAATATTCAAAAGTCCCATCTCAGTCACCTCACCAAAATGCTTATAAAAATCACTTATTAAAAAAGCGCCTAGATTAACATAAAAACTGCCAATGGATTCAAAAGCTTTATTAAATCTAAAAAGACCACCATCAAAAATTGATGAAAATTCTATTTTTGAATCAAAAACGTCACTTAAATTCCTTCTGCCTAACTCTCCATCAAAATTAAAGGTTTCTCCATCTATCATTCTTCCGCCAAAATAAGCTTTTTCTAAAGCTATTTTATTTGTAGTCCCACTATCTATTCCCATGTCATTATCAAACTCTAATTTGATAACCCCCCAGGTTCTATCTGAGTGATAATCTAAAATAATATTGACCTCTACATCAAAGGCATTATTTGGGTTTATTGTTCCAGAGGATACTCCCCTTTGTTTAATCCCATTTTTTTTCTCATTAAATCCTTGATATTCGATTCTAACTTCTCCACTAAGAGAGAGATCTCCTCCTAGTTCTTTTATCGATATCATTCTTTTTTCTCTTACCCATTTTCTGAGAGCATCCATATCAGGATCTTCATGCTTTCCTTCAAATGGATCTTGAGCAAAAGCTGCTTGGAGAAAAAAAATAGCTGATAAAATATATATATATCGTTTCATTGAAATTTAAAAAATAACTTTCAAATAACAATACACTCTTTTAGTTATTTTTTTCAAAAACTTTTAAAAACGAACCTCTAAAGAAAGGTTGGTTGACATTTCGTTAACAAGCTTAATTTCACCTTCTACCATCACAAAAGATCCTAAAGATGCAGCTACACCTAAAAAAACTCCTACTTTTTTTTGAAAAGTCAGATCTAATTTATTAAGAAGAAACGGTAGATTTTTCATTTTTATTTGTGTATCTCTATATGATACGCCGATATATGGTCTCAAAATAGAAATTTTTTGAGCAAGACCAACATCTATTTGCCACTCTTTTAAATCAAATTTAATATCATTATCAATCGGTCTATCATTTAAAGTTAGATAATCATTTGATGCTGAAAAAATCGTATACTTTACAGAAGCGCCAAGTGTGAAATCTAGAATTTCAAAAAATATTAATCGAGCTCCCGCTCTATATAGCATATCATTAGAGCTTTTTGCTATATATAGGCTAGATCCCTGTCTAAACTCAGGCTCAAGTTTAAAAGATCCTATCTCAGTATACAAATCTAGCCGATCTTTGATGTTAATTGTAAATGATCCTAAATTTGCGTTTGCTTTTACCTTTCTTAAATGAAAATTATTCTCTTTTCCAACATCTTCGAATTCCATGACTAGATCAGATGCAAAATATTCCAAAAATCCCAAACGAAAATTTACCCATTTGGTATCAGGAATAAAAAAACCCTCTTCAATGATAGCCGGAAGAGATGGCGACCCAGATGGCGCAGAAAACACAAAAAAAGGAAAAAATAAAATTAGTAAAAGTATTTTCTTCATTATTTAATTTTTAATAATCCCAAAAACAGATTAGTGTACAACATTATGTAAAAAATTAGTTAAAAGATTTTATATGCTTGAAAGTGATTTTTCAATGGAAAGTTCTTTTTTTTCAACAGAATCTTTTTAAATATGAGCAACAAATTTAAAAAAATGAAATGTACAATCAGAATCTGCGCTACCTATAAGTAGACAAGATTTTTTATAAATTAAAATAACACTTTACAGTTTATTTGATACAGTATAAAAACATAAACGCTTTTTTTTTAAATATGTAATATAAGTCAATCACCCCCCCCCCCCTAAAGGAAGGGGCTTGAACCGTGAGGATCAAGGGCAACTGGTTGACCAGAGAACTAACAGGGAGATTTAAATAATGTTAGTAGCCGTTAAGACAGA
>JAAKFW010000143.1 GCA_011064905.1 Candidatus Anoxychlamydiales bacterium
GATATTTCATAGCAATCATCATCACACTTATCAACTTTTTGGGATGGACAAGGATCTGAGTAATTTGAGATATCTTGGCTATTTGCAAAAACATTACTCGTGATTAGGGTAGCTAACGTAATCCAAGATATTTTTTTTACTATATTCATATAATAATTACTCCATCGTTTTTAATAAAAAATTTTATCTAAATTTATAAAAAATTAATATACATTTTTAAAATTTAATTTTTTTAGTATTTCAAAAGCTTTTGTTGATATTTTAAGAAAATATTTGTAGTATCTTTGATCTTTTAATGAAACAAAAAGTAGGATATATACTATGAATATTTTAAAAAAGATTTTTATATTTTGCCTTTTAGCTCCAATTTTGAGCTTTGCTATGACAGATGTAGAAATAGAAGATATTATGAAAAAGTGTGTAGATGAAGGTCATACTCCAGGAATGGTTATTGGGTTAATCGATGAGGGAGGTACTAAGTTTTTTAAATATGGACAGATGGCTGTAGATGATCCAACTCCAATTGATGAAAATGCTGTTTTTGAAACAGGGTCAATCTCTAAAATATTTACATCACTACTCTTTACTCAGATGATAAAAAATGGTGATGTGAAATTTGATGATACAATAGATATGTATTTTCCAAAAGGGATGACTCTTCCTGAATATAAAGGGAAAAAAATAACACTTGGGCATCTAGCAACTCATAGAGCCGGTTTTGATTATATGCCAGAGAATTTTATTATGAGTGATATGTACGACCCATTTTCTGAATACACTGAAAAGTTCCTCTATGAACTTTTATCAAATTATAAATTAACTTATGAACCCGGAACTAAATATCGCTACTCAAATGTTGGTGTAGTTATTCTTGGCCATATTTTGTCTTTAATTACAAATCAAAATTTTGAAGATTTAGTATCTGAGAGACTACTAAATTCAATGAATATGGATAGCACAAAAGTGAATCTTACAGAAGAAATGCAAAATAGATTTGCTAAAGCTCACATCAGAGATAAAATTGTGCCTCATTGGACCATTAAAGTCTTCGAAGGCGCTGGTGGTTTACATTCAACTCCTAAAGATTTAGCAAGATTTATAGAAGCAAACCTAGGGTATTATAAAACAGATGTTTATCCAATACTTCAAGATGCAATAAAAACAAGACATCCTCAAGATCTTCCATATCTTGATGTTGGTAATGAGTGGAATATCTCCTATCAATATAAACCAGAGATAGTGTTTCATGGCGGAGCAACTGGTGGTCATCAACTTTTTATTGGGTTTTGTCCAGAGACAAAAAAAGGAGTAGTTGTTTGTTCAAATTCTTGTTCATTTATTTATGATATCGGAAAAAATATTTTAAATAAAAAATGGTACTTAAAAGAGTTTCGTCAACAATCAATTATAGTTCCTATGATGCTATATAAATTTATAGGAGATTACCAAAATATAGATGATGGGTCTACTTGTTCTATAGACATGAAATCTCAAGGGCATCTTAGTATGTTAATGCTAAAATGGGGGTACTATCCTCAAATACCTATGTATCCTTCAACTGAAAAAGATTTCTTTTTGAAGGTAAAGCCTGTTGAGATCAATTTTGATCTAAATAAGGAAGATGAGAATATAATTGAGAGTATGAAAGTGAACTATAATGGAACAATCCATAGATTCAAAAAGGTGTAAATTTCTTTAAGGTATGATTTGGAAAATCAAAGTTTGATTTTCTAAATCATAAGTCAAATATTTCTAAGTTGAATTTAAATAAAAAAAAACTCCCGAAAAAATCGGGAGTTTTTTTTTCCTTTTATAGGAAATTCTATGTTATGACGTTTGAAAGGTCTTAGCTAAAATAGCTAATAGCAGCAAGGATGTTATTGTTATAATCTTAATCATAGGGTTAATAGCTGGTCCTACAGTATCTTTGTAGGGATCTCCTACTGTATCTCCTGTGATAGCAGCTTTGTGTGCATCAGAACCTTTACCGCCTAAATTGCCATCTTCAATATACTTTTTTGCATTGTCCCAGGCTCCTCCGCCTCCGGTCATTGAAAAAGCCATGAAAATACCTGTAACTACTGTTCCTAAAAGAAGAGATCCCATAGTTACAAAAGCAGAAGATATATCAACAATAAAATAAATAGCAAAAAATACTATTACAGGAGCAAGTACAGGAATTAAAGATGGAATAATCATCTCTTTGATAGCAGCTTTGGTTAAAAGATCCACTGCTACTCCATATTCAGGGAGCTCTTTTCCTGTCATAATACCTGGGATTTCTTTAAATTGACGTCTTACTTCAGTTACTATTGAGGCTGCTGCTTTTCCAACAGATGTCATTCCTAATGCTCCAAAAAGATATGGAAGCATGCCTCCTAGGAAAAGACCAATTATTACATAGGGATTTTGCAAATAAAATTTACTCTCAATGTCTGGGAAATATTTACTTAAATCTTCGATAAATGCAGTGAAGAGCACTAAAGCTCCAAATCCAGCAGATGCAATAGCGTAACCTTTAGTTACAGCTTTTGTAGTATTTCCAACAGCATCTAAAGCATCTGTTATTTTTCTTACATCTTTATCTAAATTAGCCATCTGGGCAATGCCACCAGCATTATCTGTTACAGGACCATATGAATCTAAAGCTACAATCATTCCAGCTAGAGATAACATTGAAGTTGCAGCAATAGCAACCCCATAAAGTTCTGCATTTAAATAGGAAACTAAAATGCCAATACATATTACTACTACCGGGAGGATAGCAGATTTCATGCCAATAGCTAATCCTTGAATGATGTTTGTTGCATGGCCTGTAGTGGAAGCTTGAGCAATGCTTTTTACAGGATTAAATTTTGTGGAAGTATAATATTCGGTAATCCACATTAAAAGTCCTGTGACTACAATCCCAGTTATTCCGCAATAAAATAGATTGAGACCTGAAAAAGTTATTTCATCAATTATATGATATTCACTTTTAAACCCAAATAAAAGATACGTTACGATTCCTATAGCAATGATAGATAGGAAAGCAGTTGTTATAAATCCTTTATATAAAGCTCCCATTATATTTTGTTTTTTGCCGATTTTCACAAAAAAAGTTCCAATTATTGATGTTAAAATACCTACAGCTCCAATTGCTAAAGGAAAGAACATCATTTTACTAGAGACAGCTGGATCTTTGAAAAATATTGATCCTAAAAGAATTGTTCCAACGATTGTTACTAGATAAGTTTCAAAAAGATCAGCGGCCATACCTGCGCAATCTCCAACATTGTCTCCAACATTGTCAGCTATAACAGCGGGGTTTCTTGGGTCATCCTCTGGAATTCCAGCTTCAATTTTACCAACTAAATCAGCTCCAACATCAGCTCCTTTTGTGAAAATCCCTCCACCAAGTCTTGCGAAAATAGAAATTAAAGATGCTCCAAAACTTAAGGCTACCAATGCTTCTAAAATGGATTTTTCAGCAATGCCAACTTCTCTTAAGATAACATAGTATACCGTTGTGCCCAAGAGGGCTAATCCAACCACTAACATTCCTGTAATCGAGCCGGATTTAAAAGCAATATTTAATGCTGGCATTATGCCCTTCTTTGCCGCCTCTGCAACTCTAACATTTCCTCTAACAGAAACATTCATACCAATGTAGCCTGTTGCTCCAGAAAGAACAGATCCTATTAAAAATCCTATTCCTGTGAGCAGGCCGAGTTGCCAAGAAAGTAATAAAAATACAAATATGCCAACTAGTGTTATCATTTTGTATTGTCTATTTAAGAAAGCTTTTGCTCCCTGTTGTATAGCTTTAGATATTTTTTGCATTTCATCACTACCAGCTGGTTTTGATAAAACTACAAACACTAAATAACAACCATAAATGATTGCTATCAGTGAGCAGATTATTGGAAAAATATACATGTCACCCATATAAAAAAACCTTTTTGATTAAAAAATGTCTAAGTATCTATAATAGCCAGTACTTGATATATTTATCACTGTTTTTTTATAGGAGGTTAAAATGTTTTTGTTTATTTTAAATGTTTTTCTAGTTGCTAGTGGTATTTCTCCTCAAATTCAAGAGATAGAAATACAAAATATTAATGAAACTCTACTATTAGAAAATCAATATCCACCAGTTTCTAGACAAGTAGATTACGATGATCTAAAAAAAAATATGGAAAATAGTTTTACAGATAATGAAAAGG
>JAAKFW010000144.1 GCA_011064905.1 Candidatus Anoxychlamydiales bacterium
CCTTTAGTTATTTTCATGACTTGACCTACTAAAAAGGCGAGAGCTTTATCTCTTCCAGATAAATAATCTTTTATAGAATTTGGGTTTTCTTTTAAGACTAGATCTACTATTTTTTCTATTTCTGCTTCATCCGTAATTGGCTGGTAGTTGGGGTTTTCTTTAACTATTTTTTCAGGGTCCTTCTCAGGGTTTTTAATCATATCATCAGCTACGCTTTTTCCTATTTTACCTGTGATTGTTTGCGAATCTATAAGATTTACAAGTTTTGCTAAATGAAGCGGGGGGATGCCTATAGAGAATAAATTTAGATTTTTCTCTTTTAATTTACCTGAAAATTCTACAGTGATTAAATTACAAAGAAGTTTTGCGTTTCTGCAAGAAGCTAGAGCTTTTTCAAAATAATCAGAGAGTTTTTTATCGGTTATCAATATCGATGCGTCATATTTTGTAAGATTTAGTTTTTTTGTATATCTTTCAAATCTTTTATGCGGAAGCTCCGGCATATCTTTTTCAATCTCAGATATATAATCCTCAGTTAAAACTATCGGTACTAAATCAGGCTCTGGAAAATATCTGTAATCTTCAGCTTTCTCTTTTCTTCTCATTAAAATAGTTCTTTTTTCTTTAACATCCCATCTATAGGTTGCTTGAGGTATTAACTCATCAAAAGGAGTATTTGGATTTTGTTCATATAATCTAATTTGTCTTTTAATCTCTGATTCTATTGCCATTTCCAAAAAGTTAAACGAATTCATGTTTTTAACTTCGATTTTATTTCTTAAATCTTTTTCTCCTTTCAGCCTTACTGATACATTTGCATCTATTCTAAGAGATCCCTCTTCCATAGAACAATCAGAGGCTCCTATGTATTGCATTATCGATCTAATTGCCATTGCATAAGATGATGCTTCTTTAGGCGAGTGTATACAAGGCATTGAGACGATTTCTAAAAGGGGAGTGCCTGCTCTATTATAATCTACTCCTGCAAAAGTATCAAAATGTTTTAACATTCCAGTATCGTCTTCTAAATGAGCTTCACTTATTTGAAACCTTTTAGTTTCTCCTCCAACATCGCTAATAACTGATCCTCCTATAATAATAGGATGATTAAATTGGGTTATTTGAAAATTTCTAGGAGAATCTGGATAAAAGTAAGATTTTCTATCAAAAGTAGTTAAATTAGATATTTTAGCCTTTATAGCGAGTCCAAATAAAATTGCTTTTTTTACAGCTTCTTCATTGATGACAGGTAGAGCTCCCGGCTGACCTGTACATACTTCGGAAATATTTGTATTTGGTTCATCTCCAAATCTATTTAAAGCAGAGCTAAAAAGCTTGCTTACAGTATTTAATTGAACATGAATCTCAAGACCAATTACAGGCTCATACATATCGTATGCTGTGTCATCTGTCATGTAATTACTCCTTATCAAATAGAGGTGGAATTTTTAATTTGAGATTTATTTTTTTTTCAAAAAGAGAAGCAGCTTGAACTAGTCTTACATCGTGAAGCTGTGGAGCAAACATTTGAAAAGCTATAGGCTTATTGTCTTTATCAAAACCAGATGGAATAGAGATAGCTGGAATTCCAGCTATATTTGCTGGAACCGTAAACAAATCTTGCCTATACATATCAATTGGATTTTTGATTGAGTCAAATTCAAAACAAGTATTTGGAGTAGCCGGGGTGCAAACGAAATCGCAGGTGGAAAAAGCATCAGCAAATGCTTTAATTATCATAGTTCGAACTTTTTGAGCTTTTTTATAGTATGCATTTTTGTATCCAGAAGATAAAACATAAGTACCAAGCATTATCCTTTTTTTTACCTCTTCCCCAAAGCCCTCTTCCCTTGAAAGCTTGTAAATGTCGTTTAGTGTTTTTGCATTTTTCGATCTTTTCCCATATCTAATACCATCGAATCTAGCTAGGTTAGTAGATGCTTCAGCTGTAGCTATTACGTAATAAACAGCAATCGAATATTTTAAGATATCCAAGTTGATATCAATTATCTCAGCGCCATTTTGTTTTAAGATTTCTAAAGAAGCATCAAAGTTTTTACGAATAGAAGGATTTAAATTTTCTAAAAAATGAAAGGGCACTCCAATTTTTATGTTTTTAAAACTCTCTAACATGTTTTCTAAATAGATTTCTTGAGGGAGATTTAAACTTGTTGAATCTTTTTTGCAGTGCTTGCCGATAGCTTCCATTATTAAACCGATGTCTTTTGCATTTGTTGCTATAGGCCCTATTTGATCTAAAGAAGACCCAAATGCAACAAGTCCATATCTTGATACTCTTCCATAACTTGGTTTATAGCCAACAACCGAACAAAAAGCAGAGGGTTGTCTAACAGATCCGCCTGTATCAGACCCAAAGCCAATAGGTGTTAATCTAGCTGAAACACTAGCTGTAGACCCCCCTGAAGACCCTCCAGGCACACAGCTCAGATTCCAAGGGTTTTTTGTCGGAAAAAAACTGGAGTCTTCACAAGATGATCCCATAGCAAACTCATCTAAATTTGTTTTTCCTAAAATTATTGCTCCTTCTGATTCTAATATCTCTACCAAAGTTGAGTTAAAAGGGGCTCTATAGTTAGTTAGAAATTGAGATGCGCAGGTTGTTATTTCATCTAAAATATGAATGTTATCTTTTATAGCAATAGGAATGGCAGCGAGCCTTCCAACTCTTTCGTTGTTTTTTAGTTTTTCATCGAGCTTTTTTGCCGTATTAAGTGCTCTTTTAGACAAAACATTTATATAACATTTTAATTCTCTATCATACTTTTCAATCCTATTCAAAAAATAAGTAGTGATTTCCACAGCTGTTAGTTTTTTTTCCAAAAATAGATCTCGAAGCTCTATCGCTGATTTTCTATACATCTTCACCTAATTTTTTGAGATAATTTCAGGAACTTTAATCATTGAAGCGATTTTGTCCGGAGCATTTGATAAAAATTTCTCTCTATCCATTGGTTTTTTTATTTCATCTTTTCTGAAAACATTTTTTTGAAAATCCGCTAAAACATGGTTGCAGGTTTCAACATTTTTAGTGTCTACTTCATTTAAAGTTTCGACATAATCGATTATCTGTTTTAGATCCTTTAAAAAATTTTCTTGCTCTGTTTGAGTGAGCTTGATTTTGCAAAGATCTTGTAAGTTTTCAATTTCAGCTTTATCAAAGGTGGACATATCTAAAAAACCTTAAAATTTACAAGGTAATTATTCTCTAAATACTTCTAAAAGTCAATTTATTTGCTCTTAGAGGGTGTAATTAAAAGTTTTAGTTGAGTGAGAGAAAAAGCGTATAGACTAGAATAAACTTCTTTCGAAACTCATTACATCAACTCCAAATTGTAAATTCTAGCAATTAAATTAACCCTAAGAGCAAATCTTTTACGTCTGTTTCTATAACGATCAGTTATAATCTTAAATCGTTTTAGACAACCAATAACATTTTCATTAACAACTCTATCTCGAGATAGTTCTGATTGTTTTTTTTATTTTCTCTGGTCAATGGATTTTTTTTGCTCTTTTTTTTAGGCATTCGTGTATTAGCATGAATCTTTTTCAATCCTTGATATCCTGTGTCAGTTAATATGTTTATTTGTGGATGAATTTTTACTTTAGATTCTTTGAACAAATAGCTCGCACAATCCCGCTTCTTTAGGGGCGGGTTAAGCGAGCCAATTTTTGTTTTTATCTCGTTTCGAGTTAACCGTGAAGACTTAAAAAAAAGGAAAAGAAATCACCCATTTCGGCAAGGTTTTAAAAGAGCTTGTATAGAATTAATTTATGCCAATAGCCCCCCTCTGTCAGCGTAGCCCTCAAGCAAAGGGGCGTGTAGAAAGAAAAAATGGAGTTTTTCAAGATAGATTAATTAAAGAAATGAGACTTGCAGATATTAATACAATTGAAGAGGCCAATAATTTTCTTCCTATTTATTTTCTTCAATCAGTTCGATAAGAAATTGAGTTGCTGCTCGGACACCATAATTAGCATCCTTAATACCAATGCTTGCAGCTTCAATAGCTTCGTCAATACCCTTTCCATGTTTAACTATTTCTTCAAAAAGCTTCCAAGCTGCATTTCGAACTTCATTTTCTTTATCCTTCACTCCAATGCTTGCGGCTTCAATAGCTTCATCAATA
>JAAKFW010000145.1 GCA_011064905.1 Candidatus Anoxychlamydiales bacterium
TCACCTGTCTTATCTATAACCCATTGCATTAATTCATCAAGTCTTTTATCTTCTGGTTTGGTTGCTCTATGTTTTCTATAAAAATTAAGTGCCTTGGAGACGCTCTCATGAAAAGCGAAATCATCATTTTTAATTAGACTTATTAAGTCTTCTGGTATTTTAATTTCAGGGGAAGGGTACATCCCTACAAATCCTTTTAATTGTTCGATTCCAGCTGAGCTGCTAACCGATTTATATCTAACTCCAGCTATATGATCCTTAGCCAATTTCTGTTCACCTAAACGATATAAGAGCTTTACAATTTTAACGTCAAGAGACTTGTATTCTGGGTAGTCTGATTTTAGTTGTTTTATGAAGATCCTTACATTTCTTAACTGTGTTTCAAAATCTTGTTCTTTAAAAGATCTTATCTTAACTAAAACTTTCTGTTTATCCTGATCGTTAATTATATCTTCTTCTTCTGAATCTAATTTGTATGATCCTCTTAAATTTTCGAAATATGAATCTAATGGAGATAGGCCTGGGATTGGAGGAAATCTTCTGAAATGTAGGAATTTCCAATGATCTGCATGAGATGCTATTTCATCGAACCTTCGGCAAACTAACCTTGTATTTTCAAGATCAGAAGAAGGAAGGTAATTAAATATCGCTGTTAAAACTCCCTCAGGTACTCTTAGAGTTAGGTCTATTTTCTCAGCTGTATCTAAAGTGCTTTTTTTATTATCAGGAAAAAAACTTTTTCCAAGCTCGTCAAATTTTCTTTTTATGCCCCCCAAGCCTGAAAAAATACTCATTTTTTTCTCCTTATTTTTTTATATATTATTATAAATAAATTGATTATTATAATTGTTAATAATTATTAACTGTAACATATTCATTGAATAGAAGTCAATAATTATTGAAAAACAATAAATTGTTTTTGTATATATTATTTATGAAAATAAAGATTAAATTTTAAATTATTAGGGTTAATTTTTTTTCATATAGATAAAAAATATATTTGACTTATGCAACAAGCGAGGCTCCCTATTTTATGAACAGTCTAAAAAAAATAGTTTACAGAAGGTAACTTTTTAATTTAACCCTTTTGTTTTAGACCAATTTTGAGTAAAATATCTATAAATTAAGACGTAAAGTAAGGATTAATATATCGTGGCAAAAGCAAAAATAATAGGCCTAGGTTCATACTATCCAAAAAAAGTTTTAACAAATAAAGACTTTGAAAAAATGCTAGAGACATCAGATGAATGGATTAGAACTAGAACAGGAGTTGAAGAGAGAAGGATAGCAGCTGAAGGTGAATGTGCATCAGATATGGGAGCAATCGCGGCTAATGAAGCTCTAAAAGATGCAAATTTAAATGGATCGAATATTGATTTTATATTAGTTGCAACATCTACTCCTGATTATATTTTTCCATCAACGGCTTGTTTGATTCAAGAAAAAATCAAAGCAAATAACTCAGCTGCTTTAGATGTTCAAGCTGCTTGTTCTGGGTTTATTTATGCTATAACATTAGCTAAATCCTTAGTAGAAACAAAAGCTTATAAAAATATTTTAGTCGTAGCGAGTGAAAAACTATCCTCTATAGTTGATTATGAAGATAGAAACACAGCGGTACTTTTTGGAGATGCAGCAACTGCATGTGTAGTTAGTTTAGATGGAAAAGGCTTAGAGATAAAAACTACTTTTCTAGCAGCTAGCGGAAAAGAAGCTGATCTTTTAATTCTTCCAGCGGGAGGCAGTAAATATCCAGCGTCATTAAAAACTGTAAATGAGAGAAAGCATTATATTCAAATGAATGGAAAAGAGGTTTATAAGCACGCTGTTAGAAGGATGAAAGAAGCGATTGAAAAATGTTTAGAAGATGCTAATTTAACAGAAAAAGATATATCTTGGCTTATTCCGCATCAAGCAAATGAAAGAATTATAGATGCTATTGCTAAAAGATTTAAGCATCTAGAAAATGATAAGATATTTAAAGAAGTTGTTCATAAATTTGGTAATACCTCAGCATCATCTGTTGGACTTGCTTTAGATATTTTAAAAAAACAAAATCGGATAAAGCCTAAAGAAAAAATTCTTTTAACTGTCTTTGGCGCAGGCTTTACTTGGGGAGCTTGTATCTTAGAAAATAATTAAAGTTTAATAAGGTAAATTTTCATGAAAAATATTGCTTTTATATTTCCGGGACAAGGATCTCAAAAAGTTTTAATGGGAAAGGATTTTTATGATAATTTTAGAGTCGCTAAAGAAATCTTTGATAAAGCAAATTCTCTATTAAATTATACGCTTACGGATATAATGTTTAATGGGCCCAAAGAGAAACTAGATCTAACTCAAAACTCTCAGTTAGCTTTATTTGTAAATGCGGTTGCTATTCTAAAAGTAATAGAGGCGAAATATCCAGACATCTCTCCTAAAATATGTGCGGGACTCTCTCTCGGGGAGTATTCAGCTTTATTTGCATCTAAGAAACTAGGTTTTGAAGAGCTTCTTTTTTTAATTCAAAAAAGAGCTGCATTTATGGGCGGGGCTTGTAAATTAAATTCGGGGGCTATGGCAGCTATAATAAATTTAAATATAGATACAATCAAAAATGTAATAAAAGATTTTAAAGATGTTTGGATTGCAAATATTAATACAGATCAGCAAATAGTAATTTCCGGAAAAAAGGAATCTATTGAAAAAGTTCTCTTAGCTTTAAAAGAAAAAGGAGCTAAAAGAGCTCTTTTATTAGATGTTCAAGGAGCTTTTCACACGCCTTTTATGAAAAGCGCAGAAGAGAATTTAAAAAATGAAATCCTACAAGCTAACTTTTTAGTGAGTAATATAGATATTGTTATGAATGTTACGGCTAAAGAACCTCAAGATACTAGCAATTTAAAAACAAATTTGATAAAACAAGTAAGTTCAACTATTAAATGGGCCGAGACAATTAAAAATATGGATGAAAAAGTTGATCTTTTTATTGAAATAGGCTCAAAAGCTTTAACTAATATGAATAGAACAATAGGTGTAAAAGCGAAGTGCATAGCAATAGAGAAAGCGTCAGATTTAAAGGAGCTAGAAAATGTATTTGAAAAATAAAAAAGCAATAGTAACCGGCGCTACTAGAGGGATTGGGAAGGCTATTGCTGTAGCTTTTGTTAAAAGTGGCGTAGACGTTGCTGTTTTCGCAACAAATCAAGATCGCTTAAATCAAATGCAAAAAGAGCTAGAAGATATAAAAGTTGATCCAAATCAGAGAATTATTACAAAAAAAGTTGATGTATCAAAATACCTAGAGGTTGAAAAAGCTTGTTTGGATGTGATAACTGAATTTTCTCACGTTGATATATTAGTTAATAATGCAGGGATCACAAAAGATGCCCTTTTAATGAGAATGTCAGAAGAGGACTTTGATAGAGTGATTGATATAAATTTAAAATCTGTCTATAATACATGCAAAGTATTAGTTCGTTCTATGATGAAAAATAAGAAAAGTAAAATTATAAATATTAGCTCGATTGTTGGTATTATGGGAAATCCAGGTCAAACAAATTATGCAGCTTCAAAAGCTGGAGTGATTGGTTTTACCAAATCACTCGCTAAAGAAGTAGCTTCTAGAAATATTAATGTTAATGCAATAGCTCCAGGTTTTATAGAAACTGAAATGACCCAATCAATACCTGAAAAAATCCAAGAGCAAATGTTAAAAAATATCCCCCTTAAAAGATTCGGTAAATCTGAAGATATAGCAAATATGGTCTTGTTTTTAGCAAGTGATGAATCAGATTATATCACAGGTCAAGTGTTTACCGTTGATGGCGGGATGGGAATGTAAGTTATTTAAATAAAAAAAGTGAGGAAATATGGCACTAGAAAAGGAAGTGATAGATATTATTGTTGAGCAGCTAGGAGTAGATGTTGCGGATGTAACTTCAGAAAAATCTTTTGTAGAAGATCTAAATGCAGATTCATTAGATCTAACAGAGCTCATCATGACTTTTGAAGAGAGATTTGGATTTGAGATATCAGAAGAAGATGCTGAAAAACTAAAATCAGTTGGTGATGCAATCAAATACATTGAAAGCAAACAAAAAGAAGGCTAGTAGAATTCTCATATAAGCCGGCAATGAATATTTGTCGGCTATTTTCTTTTTTT
>JAAKFW010000146.1 GCA_011064905.1 Candidatus Anoxychlamydiales bacterium
GAGCTCTCAAATATAGCTAATATACCAAGAGATGTTATCAGTCCTGCCGCTCCTCCTAATATTGCATTTTTTTGTATTCTCGGTGCCACTCTTTTAAATATTTCAAAAATGTAGTTTTTATCTTCAGACTCAGTGTTTAACTGAGTAGATTTTAGTGAATTTAACTTAAGCGATGCCGAAGAGCTAATAGCAGGAAAAACAAAACCAAATGCTATACATATTGATGTTATTGCTATAGCTGTATTTTGAAATCCTAAAGCTTCTCTAGTAGCTATTGCGCCGCTAATAGATAAGCCCGTTACCAAATACTTTTTAAATGATTTTGATAAGTATCCTTTTGGTTCACTTGGCAAAGATTCATAGGAATCAATTTCTAGTAAACTATCAGACGTAGATAAAATTCCCATATACTATATCCTTTTTTGGTAAGAAAACCCTTTCCTTTAAGGAAAGGATGAATTCCCAATATTAAAAAATGCTGACTTAAATGCTTTTATAGCCTCCGCCAGGTAGTGTAATCCACTTCGGGGTTGTATCTCTTCTATTTAACTTCTGCATAAAATGCCCCCTAATCAACCGGTTTCTCTTGATCTCACGGTTCCAAGCCTCTTCCTTTAGGATGGGCGATTGGAACCTTTACCAGTTTAACTTATATGAGATGCTAGAGCAAATGTGACAATTCCTGATAGAGAGCCCAGAAGGCAACCTAAAAACAAAGATTCCGGTAAGAAGTTTTCTTTGTCATAAGCAGTAATAGTGGTGATTTCAGTTTCTTTTGAAGGGTTAATAAGATTTTTTGCCATGCCAATAGCAGGTAAAAAAGATCCTGATCCAAATCCTATAGCTGCTAATTTAAAAGCTGTTATTTTCCAATCAGTTAGTAGGTAACTTGCAGAAAGCAATAATATACTAGTTATTGGAAGAGCTTTGAAAGGAACTTTTGATAAGAGTTGAATATAGGGTGGCATTGGTAGAGTTTTCGGAAATGACTCTGTAGTTGATGTTACTGAAGACATATTTTTACCTCACTTTTTTTGTTTTTGATAAAAATAGGAAAATATAGCTTTTTTATTTTAAAGATTCTACAAATAAATTTATTAAAATTATTCCTATATTCTTTTTAAGAGGATTTTAGATCGAGGATTTGAGCTTTTCATCGATTTCTTTTAATTTATTTATATCTAAATCGTTGGATTTTTTTAAAGAATCTACAACATCTTTTGGGGCTTTTTCTAAAAAGGTTTTATTACTGAGCCTTTTATTAGAAGACTCTATTTTTGATTCTAGTTTTATTTTTTCTTTCTCTAACCTTTTAATCTCTTTTTCGATTAGATTTTTAGGTAGGGGAATCAAAAATTTTAGAGCTTTACAAATTGCAATAGAGCCATTTGGTAGATCTTTTTCTTTGGATGTATAATTTACGTTCTCTACTTTGGCTAAGGGAGTCAAAATATGTTCGTTTTCTTTTAAAAGATCTATTAGTTTTTTTTCTTTTTCAAAAACGACAAAGAGATCAGTTTTTTGACCAAGGGGTATGTTCATCTCAGATCTAATATTTCTGATGAGATGTAAAACTTCTTTTAAGAATGCGAAATCTTCAAGGGCTTTTTCATCTATTTTAGAGATAGGCTTTGGATAGGTAGATACTATGCAGGCTTCTTTTGATAAAGCCTCTATAAAGTCTTTAGTGTAGAGATCTTGATTTTCTAAAGGCTTTAAAATTGGGTACTTTTCTTTTAAATTTAAAAAAATCTCTTCTGTAATAAAAGGGGCGATTGGATGCATAAGTCTTATAGATGTTAAAAGAACAAAAAGTAAAATCTTTTGTTTGTTTTCTCTAAGCTCTTTTTTAGCTTTTCCAAAAAGATAGGGTTTTGTCATCTCTAAATAATATGCACAAAAATCATTCCAGAAAAATTGATAAGGAAGTGTTGCAGCTTTATCAAAGTGTTTATTATCTAAAAAGTCTATCTCAGAGCTGATAGTTTGATTTAACCTAGATAAAATCCATTTATCCTCTAGGGTGAGGGTATCTAGATCTATGCCTTTTTCAATACAATCTTTCGTTAAAGAGGGTAAGTTTTTTTCTTCATTTTTCTCTAGGTTTTGAAAGATGAATCTTGTAGCATTCCAAAGCTTGTTTGCAAAGTTTTTAAATTCATCAAACTTTCTTCTATCTAAATCAATTTGCCTTGCATATGTAGCAGAAGCGGTGAGAGCTATTCTCATAGCGTCTGTCCCGTATTCTTCTATAATTTCTAAAGGATCAATAACATTGCCTTTAGATTTTGACATTTTCTCCCACTTAGATGAAATGCCTTTGGGAATTTTTTCACCTAAATCATATTTAAGCTTCTCTTCATATGGAAGGTAAGTTATAGATCCATCTTCTTCTTTTTTAAAATAAGATTTTCCATAGATCAATCCATGAATGAAGGTTTCTTGAAAAGGAACATCTTTCATAACATATTCGCCCATCATTATCATTCTAGCTACCCAGAAAAATAGTATGTCATGACCTGTTATTAAAATAGATGTTGGATAAAAAGTTTTTAGATCATCTGTATTTTCGGGCCAACCAAGAGAAGAAAATGGCCAAAGAGCAGATGAAAACCAAGTATCTAATACATCTTCATCTTGTATCCACTTATCAGGCTCTTTTTCAACTTCAGGAGGAAGGCCCTCTTTTTCGTAGCAAATCATTGTATCTGGATCATCTATTCGATACCATATAGGAATTTGATGTCCCCACCAAAGCTGTCTCGATATGCACCAATCTCTTAAATTTTCTATCCAATGAAAATATGTGCTCTTCCAATGTGTAGGGATTAACTGGACTCTCTCTTCTTTAACAGCGCTCATGAGCTTGTTTTTAAATGGACTCATTTTAATAAACCATTGCTTAGATAGATATGGCTCAATTTTAGCTTTAGAGCGATAAGACACCCCAACTTTTAACTTATATGGTTCAACTTTCTCTAAGAGATTTAACTTTTTCATCTCTTCTACAACAGCCGCTCTTGCCTTTTGCATACTAAGGCCATAAAACTGTTTGCCGTTTTCATTTATTTTGCCATCTTTTGTCATGATGTTGATAATTGGAAGAGAGTGTCTCATAGCAATATCGTAATCATTAAAATCATGCGCGGGTGTTATTTTTACAGCTCCCGTTCCAAATTTTGGATCAACAAATCTATCTTCTATTATTGGAATCTCTCTATTTACGAGTGGTAATATTACAGTATCGTTAGCATATGAAAAATATCTCGGATCTTTATTTGAAATTGCAACAGCGGTATCACCTAGCATTGTCTCGGGCCTAGTTGTCGCAACTGTAATAAATCCTTTTTTGTCTTTTAAGGGGTATTTGAAATACCAAAGAAATGAGTCTCTTTCCTCATATTCAACTTCATCATCAGCTAGCGCTGTTTGAGTTATTGGATCGTAGTTTACTAAATAATCACCTCTATAGATTAGTTTTTCATCGAACATTTTTTTAAAAATAGTTCTGACAGCTGAGTTGCTCTTTTCATCCATAGTAAAACGAAGTTTTTGCCAATCACATGAACAGCCCAGTTTTTTTAGCTGATTTAAAATGTTTTTTTCTTTCTCCTCTTTCCATTTCCAAACGTGAGATAAAAATTCTTCTCTTGAATAATCTTTCCTTCTTTTTTTATGTTTTGCAATTAAATGCTTTTCAACAACACTTTGTGTTGAAATCCCTGCGTGATCAGTTCCTGGTAACCAAAGAGCTTCATATCCTGACATTCTTTTATATCTAATCAAAATGTCTTGTAGGGTATCTACTAAAGCATGGCCCATATGAAGAACGCCTGTGACATTTGGAGGAGGGATGACTATAGTAAAAGGTTTTTTCTTTGATTTAGCATCAGCTTTAAAAAAAGAATTCTTTTCCCAAAACTCATAAATTTTATCTTCAACTGTTTTTGGATCGTAGCTTTTATTTAGATCTTGCATGTAGGTGTTTTTCAGTAATTTTTATCTCTATAATTTAACAAAAAAATAGATGAAAGTCAAAAAATGAAAATAAAAATAGGTTTTAGCTGCTTTTAGAGCCGTATATTTTTTAGATTAAAAAAATAA
>JAAKFW010000147.1 GCA_011064905.1 Candidatus Anoxychlamydiales bacterium
TTAAGTTTATCATTCGCTCGGATGGTGGAATCGGTAGACACAAGGGACTTAAAATCCCTTGGGAGCAATCCCGTGCCGGTTCGAGTCCGGCTTCGAGCATATTAGTTCTTAATGATTTACATCAACGTATATGTAATTATCCGAAATATTCTTTTATAAAAATGGGACGCAAATGGGACATTGTTTAACAAAAATTAACTACAAGAAAACTCTACATTTGCCCAATTAACAAAATGTTTTCGAGCTCTATCTAATATCTTAATAAAAATAATGTTTGTATAATCATTTATTAAATCAATAACAAATTGTTAGAGCCCAAAAAAATCTTTGATTTCTTTTGCAACTTCTAAAGAGGTTTTATCATTATTGTAAATTCTTAAAAACTTATCTCCATAGTAAAAATTATTGTGGGATTGCATTTTCCAAGATTTTTCACAATCGAGTAAAATTTTTTCTGATTTTTCGATATCTCTGAAGCAAGGTTTATAAAGTAATCTATTCTCGGTCCTGTTTCTTTTTAGTCTTACATCTAGATCTGCTACTAATTCAACTACGTATACTTTTCCTCCTTCTTTTTTAAAAATTTGCGACCATAAATCTACAGATTCCTTAGAGTTTTGACTATTAAAATTCCAATTAAAAGTAAAAACAACTCCTCTGAGATCGCTATTAGCAATTTCTTCAAAAACTAAACATCGTATAGACTGTACAAGTTTTCTAAAATGAGGATCGTAAAAATCAAACATTGAAAGTAAAGGCTCCATTATCATGTGATTATGAAATAATTTGAGATCAGTTATTTTTGACAAATCTTGGCCTACTGTCATTTTTCCTACTGCATGAGGGCCAAAAATAATTAAGAATATTTTTTCAGATTTTTTTTCTTCCCCATTCTGGTTGATTTCCGAAGTCTTTTGAGAGATTGATCCAGCAGTGCCAGAATCAGAAAAACCGTAAACAACTATCCCGATCAAAAATAACAAATTTAAAATCATCTTCATATTAATTTCCCCTTATGTTTTTCTGATAGCTTATTACCTCAAAAGAAATATCAAAAATTTGGAACAAGTAAATCTA
The DNA here is from genome assembly GCA_011064905.1 of Candidatus Anoxychlamydiales bacterium. Lineage (GTDB taxonomy): Bacteria > Chlamydiota > Chlamydiia > Chlamydiales > SM23-39 > JAAKFX01. Next base: position 1,078 of record JAAKFW010000147.1, read on the forward strand.
AATTACCAATGCAAAAAACTTTAGAAAATTAAAGAATCTTTCATTTATTTTGTGTTTTCATTATTAGAAACTTTTGAAAACAACTTTGCTAATTCATCTAATTCTTCATCTGATGCTCTTAAGTAATCATTGCTACAAACATATCCCGGATAATTATCAAAATATACTTTGTGATTAGATCTAACTGGTTTCCAATGAGAAACCAAATGAGCAGTATTTGGCAAAGGATAAAGTTTAGCATGTACATGATCAACTCCAAAACCTTCTAAGACTAATGCAGTACGTCCAACTCCTTCCAACTTTTTATCAAGCAATTTAGCTACTTTCTTTGCTGCTATAATCAACTCTGCAAGTTCTCGATCTTCCAGATCAAAAGCATAACTAGGTCTATGATTTTTCGATATTACAATAGTTACACCTCTCATATTTGGGTAAATTGATAAAAACGCCAAATGCTTTGGCGTCTCCCAAATGACCCGCGATTTAGATTCTTTTTTGACTATTTGACAAAATATACAATCACTTTTATACGTCATTATTTCTCCTTTTGTATTTAGAAAAGGTATAACAAGAAAAATAGCTAGCAAAAGTTTATGCATAAGTTAAACAAACTTAAAAATTATCTTTTTTTGCTCAATTGCTTTTTTTATCTTATAATCAAATCCTGCCACCAAACTTTTTCTACTACTACTTAATTTTCAATTAAAAAAAACTTCTGTCTTACCCTCAAAGCTGGGTATATCAGAAGAAAAGCTAAATGAATCTCCAGTACTATTCCTTAAATCTTCTATGATCACAAATCCATCATTAGTAGCTACTTTATAACTACTATTTTCTATAGATATTAAACAACCAGGACTGTGATTATGTTTTTGATTAATAAAATATGCACTATGAATTTTAACTTCTTTTCTCTTCTCTTTATTAAGTACTAGAAAAGCGGGTATACCAGATCGAATTCCTGCAGCTCTTATTATATCACATATTTGCTTTGCATTATTTTCCCAGTTAATTTTTTGAAATATTTTAATAATAGCTGTCCCATTAGCATATGTTGCCATTGCATTATTTTGTGAGTGGAATTTCAAATTTGTATTCTTGCGTATTAGTTCGAGTGCTTTCAAAGTAGATAATGTAGCCTGTTGTTTAACTAACCCATAAACCTCTTCATTCGTCAAATAAGTCAAATCCAAAGGAGCCGTCTTTAATAACCAAGGTCCAGTATCAAGTTTCACATCAACTTTATGTATAGTAATTACTAATGGATCATTATTGATAATTTGCTGATGTAAAGGCAATAAGCCTCTATTCTTAGGTAAATCCGAAGGATGAACATTCAAAATAAATTTTTTAAAAATAGTTATCACATCTTTTTTCAATTTCTTCGGATAACCAAACATAATCCCTAAATCTGGGTTAATGGCTTCTAACCATTGAAGTCCTTGCACAGAATTAATATCTTCAGTAAAAACATTTAAATTCGCGTGCTTAGCAAAATTATAAACCGTGTGACAGATTACTTCATTGAAAGGATTGATTATTTCAGTTACTACTCCACAAATATTATAAAAATTATCATTTCTAGAATTTAACAAAGTAGCAAAAAAATGTTTTGCTATATGCCCCCTTCCTATAAGAACGATTTTCATATTATGATATTGGTTCTAAAATTTGTTTGCAATAGACACATTCTGGATTTTTACTCCAAGATTGTTCTTCCCATTTCAATGAATCTGTATGTAATCCTATCCTTTTATTATAGCTCATTACTTGGCCAAATTTTCCTAAATATCTTACTACATCGAGGACTCCAAAAGAAGCAGCTAATGTATTCACAAAACCATTTGAAGGCACTTGATTTTTTTGATTTATTAAATTTACTAAGTTCATTAATTCGAAATCAGATTCTTGATTCGCCAAGTTGTTTTGGCACAAAAAACAACAAGTTTTGTATGGAATTACAAAAGGCCCCCAACAAGCTATATCTTGAATATATCCGATGTTCAAATAGGGAACATTATTTTTTAGAGAAAATTCATTTATTAATCGCACAATACCATTAGAATCTGCAGATAATATTACTAAGTCTGCAATGGGTAAAGTATTTACATTTTCAGTGGTTATTTTCATTTTTAAGATATCAACTTGTATAGATGAATTTCTGTCCAGTATTGCTTGTTTCAGGATGTCTGTTTTAAAAAAACCTACATCTTTTTCACAGAAGGCAAACTGTCTATTTAGATTAGAAAGTTCAATTTTATCATCATCTATGAGGGTTAAATGGCGCACTCCTAAAGAGGATAGTAATAAACTTGCAATATTTCCAATACCTCCACATCCCAGTATTACAATATGTTTGCTTTCAAGAGCATGTTGAACTTTCAAGGGATCAATCTTGTTCAAGTTATAATACAATAAATTTCTGCTATATCTATCTTCTCGCTTATAAATTCCAATATCAATAACATAAGGACTTTCAAATATCTCATCAACAAATTTGCTCAAAACTTCTGAGTTCTCATATTTACGCATTAACGATTTTAAAATTCCCGATTTATCTGTAGGTTTTTTTAGACAGGCTAAAATTTCCAGGATAAGCTTTTGTTCAAATTTATCATGAATTATTTTTTTTATAGAACCAAATCCTAAATACAACTTATTGTCTTTAAATCCAACCTTCATGTAAGGCGCTAATACTTTTTTCATAAACCCTCATAAAATTATTGCAACCAATACCAAATGCTAGCTGGATATTGGTTGCTTATATTAATTTCCTATTTCTGTTTCCATAAAGCCTCCGTTTATTAAAAGAAGTATTATATAAATTGATTTTTTTTTTAGTCAAGATTATTTTATAAAGAGGCAATTGCGAAGCACCTAATTTTTCAAAATATTTATAACTTATCTTTCCCAAAAAACTGTTTCAAATAATTTTTTATCAATAATTTTTAATT
>JAAKFW010000148.1 GCA_011064905.1 Candidatus Anoxychlamydiales bacterium
TTAAGCTAGTTTTATTCAGTCTAGTGCGTAAATATTGCGTAAAAATTCTATGAAAAAAATAATAAAAAGGACATGTAAAAAATAATTTTTAAGTTATGTTTTTTGTGATATGTTTTTTTCTTATGTAATTAAGGCAATAAAATGAACCGAACTATAAGTGAGCAAAATAAAGAGATCATATCAAAGGAATATAAAGCGTTATTTCAAGATATAAAGAACAGAATTTTATCATCTCAGCTAAAAGCTGCCATTACAGTAAATATAGAAATGATAACACTTTATTGGGAGATAGGTTCAAAAGTTTATCTTAAACAAAAAAGTGACGGATGGGGATTTAAAACGATTGAAAAATTGGCAAAAGATTTAAAATCTGCTTTTCCAAATATGAAGGGATTTTCTTTCAGAAATCTCAAATATATGGTGTATTTTGCAAAGGCATATCCTGATTTTAAAATTAGGCAACAGCCTGTTGCCCAAATTCCATGGGGTCATAATATCCTTTTACTTCAGAAATTTGAGACTATTGAAGATCGGCTTTGGTATGCCAACAAAACTATTGAAAATGGTTGGAGCAGAAATAGTTTGCTGCATTGGGTAGACAGCAATCTTCATAAGTGCGAAGGTAAGGCGATTAATAATTTTCAAAATACACTTATATCTCCTCAATCAGACTTAGCGAATCAAACATTGAAGGATCCTTACTTGTTTGATTTTTTAACCTTAAGAGATGAATACGATGAACAAGAGTTAGAATCTGGATTGCTCGATCATATTCAAAAATTTTTACTCGAATTGGGAGCAGGATTTTCTTTTGTTGGAAGGCAGGTTCATTTAGAAGTTGGGAATCAAGATTTTTATATAGATCTATTATTTTATCATTACAAGCTTAGATGTTTTATTGTTGTAGAATTGAAAGCTACAGATTTTAAGCCTGAATTTGCAGGTAAAATAAATTTTTATCTGTCTGCGGTTGATGATATGATGAAACATAAAGATGATAAACCAACTATAGGACTTTTACTTTGCAAAGGAAAAAATAAAGTAGTTGCTGAATATGCTCTTCGAGATATCAATAAACCTATTGGTATATCTCAATATGAAACGGCTATCATAGAATCTTTGCCTGATGAATTAAAAAAATCACTTCCTAGCATTGAAGAAATTGAACAGGAATTGGAAGATAAAAAGATATGAAACTAAAAATAGAAATAAGAGATTATTGTTTAGACGATGCTAAAGCATTGATGGATATTTTTTATAATACAATTCATAAAGTGAATATCAAAGATTATACACTTGAGCAAGTAGATGCATGGGCTCCAAAAGAAAATTTAAAGATAGAAGATTGGCAAGATAGATTCAAAAAAAACAATCCTATTATTGCTATTGTAGATGGAAAAATTGTTGGATTTGCTGAGTTTGAAAGCAATGGATATATCGATTGCTTTTATTGTCATCATGAATGGATTAATAAGGGAATAGGTAGAGCTTTAATGGAAGAAATTTTTATCCGTGCTCAGAAGAATAATATAAAACGAATTTTTGTTGATGTTAGCATTACTGCAAAACCCTTTTTTAAGAAAATGGGTTTCAGAGTTCTTTATGAGCAGATAATAATCAGAAAAGGTATTGAACTCAAAAATTATCCAATGGAAAAAAACATATAATAAAAATAAGTATAATCAATGAATTAAATGGAGGTGGAGAGACGCATTCAGAACTTTTCGATGGATAACTTTACAAGAAAAACTCCAAAAGTTTGATTTAAAGTTTATCGATAAAATTCATAGTCTATGAAATTCTTTGAATAAATTGTATTTATTTAAAATTAAGTAATTTAAGTCTTTTTTCTAAACATTTTTAAAAATAATCTATTTTTCTCTTTAACCTCACGTTACGTTATGTTGTATAATCTAAACGATTATTAAAAATTTACCATTTTAGGAGGTATATTATGGAATATAGTGTAGAAGATATTTCTAAACTTGCAAGAGTGAGCGTTAGAACCCTTCATTATTATGATGAGATTGGTTTATTAAAACCAGCTGATCGCAAATCTAATGGTAGACGGTATTATGGCCAAGAACAATTGATAAAATTGATTGAGATCGTTTTTTTTAAAAAATTTGGATTTAATCTTAAAAAAATTGCTTCTATGTTAAATCTTGGAAATAAAGATAAACGGGCTTTAATGATAGCTAAAAAAGAATTATTAAAGAAAGAAATTACAAGAATAAAAGGCTTAATTAAATCGATAGATATGACATTAGAATTTTATTACAAAGGGGGGAATATTAATTATAATCAAATCATAAAACAGTTTGAGCTTTTTCAAAAGACCACTAAAGAAGATAAACAGCGCTTTATAGAAGAGTTCGGAGAGCTAGAAGATGAAGAAACTAAAAAAAATAAAAAAATGAGTCTAGCAAAGCAGCAAGAATATTATGAAACTATGAAAAGCAACATGGATCATAAGCTCTTTGCTAAAAGAAATCTATTTTGGACCAAAAAAATCGTTGAAGCTGTAAGTAACAATAAAAAAGAAGATTCAAAAGAAGTGCAGGATTTGATGAAGGAATATTTTGAAATTCTTAAAATGGCAGGTCCTATGTCAAAAAAGAAATGGTTAGGTATAGGGATCTCTCTTTGTGAAAATAAAGATTCTTATATTATATTTGCTAAAATGCATCCAAAACTACCTGAATTTATGACTAAGGCTATAAAAATATATGGCGATAATTTAGTAGAATAATTTTTATAAAAGAAACAAAATTTCCCTCTAATTTTATAGGGGGAAATTTGATCTTTATAATAATTTATTATTTGCTAAACAAATCATTATCTCAAAATCAGAATGCTTTAGTATGACAGAGTGATATTTTTTTCTTAAAATGCGTAAACATTGCATAATTCAGGTCAATTCAATATCATTTCATTATAATAACCAGATGGTTATGGATAGGTAGTTAAGAGAATGTTCATCTCTTTGTTGTCGAGTGTAATGGAGGTGGAGAGACGCATTCAGAACTTTTGATTGGGAAAACTTGCTAAAAATGACTATCTTCATGCAATTAAAACTAACTGCAATTTAGGCATCAGGATTTTATTTCGGCACCGGAATTTTGAAACATTGGTCTAATTTTCTGTGTAGCATAGAAATTAGATTGAAGTAATCAACGGTGTCAGTTTCACCCTTCCAAAGTATTTTTGGGCAGTGTGCATGTGGATTTCGAATCAATGAGGAACACCCCTTTAGAAGATGTGCAAAACCTTTGTGTTCTGATTCCTCTGTCTCTGTTTGACGTGCATTAAAGGCTAGTATAGGTTTCTTAACGGAAAAAACAATATCTATCAGATTGGCGCCGTCAGCTTCAATACCGGACAAATCACGAATTCTTTGTAGTAACCCTTTACAAGCTTCGAGCACTGCGTGGAATTCATTTTCTTGCATAAGCTCTGACTTGCAGTATCTATAGACTTCAGGATGTGAATCGCGGAGGTTCAGATGGTTGCGAACATTTTCAGCTCGTTGTTCTGCTTCAGACAGAGTTTTGGCTTGGGCTATGTTCCTGAATTCACCGTCTTCACCATATTCTAGTCCATGCAAAATTAGTATTGCGTTGAGCTCACTTCGATGAGATTCAAATTCACTTCTCCTTTTCACGAAACGAGTTGGGGTAAGATAAGATTTGATAAAAGCAAGAATCAGGTTAGGACTACCTTTGATAGCCTGGTTTTTCGAAAATACAGCGTTGAGGCGGCGCCATTTAGTAGATTCGCCCGAATCATCAACTAGTTTGTTTGCTACGAAATATCGGTCGATATCTGTTCCTGTTCCTGCTTCACCGAGTACCTTTGCTAAAGCCTCAACTGTACCCATATCAAAAGGAGAAGGTTTGTTCATTTTTCGTTTTTCCTTACCAAATCTATTGGTATTGATGGACGTGGTATCATAATTCAATATAAAAGGGCCTCTTTTTAAACGGCCCCAATGGAGGTGGAGAGA
>JAAKFW010000149.1 GCA_011064905.1 Candidatus Anoxychlamydiales bacterium
CAATATTATTTTTGTGGAGCAAAACAAGTAGTTGTCTCTAAATACTCTTTAGAAACTCTCTCTAATATAAAAGGTTCTAAAGGGCAAGGATCGATATGCCAAATAGATTTGGCATAGTTGTTGATAACTTCATCTGATGAAAACCTGCTCATTCCTCCGATGTTATGAATAGCGAATTTTGCCCATTTGTTTTTATCTAGATAAAGCTCTTCTGCTTTTTTTTGAGTTTCATAAAAACTTAAAAGATCTTTTATAACAAAATACCTATCCATGTATTCTGCTCCAACTAATATATTATATAAAGAGAGCATGTCTGAGTGTTCATGCTCATTTTTAACGAGCGATCCATCTTTTAACATATCTACAGCTCTGTGTATATTTTCATGCTGAATATAAAAATCTAAAGGATTATATGTTTTTTCTTTTCTCATTTTTTTGATTTCAGAGGCAGAAGATCCAAAAGAAAATGGCCACCACTGATCTCCTATAGCTTCTCGCATCTCAATATTCGCTCCATCTTCAGTTCCGATTGTTAAAGCTCCATTAATTGTAAGTTTCATGTTTCCGGTGCCGGAGGCTTCATAGCCTGCTGTAGATGATTGGCAAGATAGATCTGCTGCTGGAATTATAACTTCAGCTTTAGATACATTGTAGTTTTCAATAAAGGTTAATTTTAGATGTTTACTAACATCTGGATCATTATTTATTTTTCGAGCTACGATGAAAATAAATAAGATGATTTTCTTTGCTAAGTCATAGCCTGGCGCTGCTTTTCCTCCAATTACGATTAATCTTTTAACCTTTCTAGATGTGGGATCTTTTTTTATATCATTATATAACATCAATGCATGTAAAACGTTTAAAAATTGTCTTTTATACTCATGGATTCTTTTAATTTGGACATCTACTAAAACATCTTCATCATCTTCAAAAACAGGATAGTGATCGATAACTCTGCCTTTATAATCTCTTATTGGATTTTGTTTTTTTATAAAGTCGAATAGTCTTTTTTTATTCTCTTTTTTGATCTGTAAAAACTCTTCTTGTGAACTTTTATCCTCTGCAAACTCTTTTAATTTTGTAATTTCATGAAAAGATCTAATCCATTTGTTCGTTATTCTTTTTGTTATAAATTCTGAGAGTTTTGGATTTGAACCAAGTAGCCATCTTCTTGGAGTTATTCCATTTGTGATATGCACAAATTTCTCTGGATACATCTCAAAAAAATCTTTAAAAACTTCATGTTTTAATATTTCTGTATGAAGATAAGCAACACCATTTACTCTTTTAGCTACATAGATAGCTAAATAAGCCATTTTGATCTGGCCGTTAGATATTAAACTCATGCGTCGAACTTTTTCTTCATCATTTGGATATTTTTCTCTGATATGATCACAAAAATCTTGGTTGAGATGCTGAATAACTTTGTGTTGACGAGGAAGTAGTGATTGAAGTCTCATCTCATTCCACTCTTCCATAGCCTCTTTCATAATAGTGTGGTTTGTGTAATTGCATATTTGATGAGCCATATCAAAAGCTTTTTTATATGGAACATCTAGGTTTTTAACGAGCCTTCTTATTAACTCAACTATTACTAAAGTTGGATGAGTGTCATTTATTTGAATTTGGGTTTTTTCAGCTAAACTCATGATATCTCCATGAACTCTTAAGTGCTGTTGTAGAATATCTTGAATAGATGCTGAAACTAATAAAAATTCCTGTTTTAATCTTATTTTTTTTCCAAGATCGTGGTTGTCATTTGGGTATAAAACATCTGTCAAAGATGTATTTTCTTTAGCAGCTTCCATTTCTCCTGCATTATACCTTTGCAACTGAAAATTTCTAGGAGATTCTTTTGTAGACCACAAGCGAAGCGTTGATACTGTAAATTCTCCTTTTTCATCTGGAAACCCAATAATAGGAGTGTCATACGGCAAAGCTCTTACTTCATCAAAATCTTCTAAATCATAAACTCTATCGCCATGTCTATTTACTGCTTGGATTATGTTTCCACCGAATTTTACACTTTTAGAATGAATATCTCTTCTAAACTCCCAAGGATTTTGATTTAAGAGCCAACAATCTGGTTTTTCTACTTGATAACCATTGTAAATTTGTTGTTCAAAAATACCATATTGATATCTTAACCCATACGCCCAAGCTGGATATTTTTGTGTAGCTAAAGAATCTAAAAAACAAGATGCTAGCCTTCCCAGCCCGCCATTTCCAAGACCGGGATCAAAATCGTGACTTAATAAATCAGTTAAGTTTCTCCCCATTTTCTTTAGTACTATATTTGTGATTTCATTTAATCCTAAATTGGTAATGTTATGACTTAAAAATTTTCCAGGAAGATATTCCATACAAAAATAGTAGATTTTTTTAGCTTTGGTCTCATCATGAGTCTGATTTGTTGCGGCCCAATTTATCATTATCTTTTCTCTAAGTGCCATACAAAAAGCTAAATAGAATTCTTCAGTAGATGCAATAGATTCTACTTTTCCAAGATTGGTAATAAGATAATGTTTTATAGCTTGAGTCAATTGATTTGCTTGAAATTCAAGGGTGCTATCCACGAAAAACCTTCTTTGTGTTTAATTTTCTATATATGCAATTTGAAATTTTAAAAAAACTAAAATTTATAAAAAAATATTTTGGGATTAATAGAAGATTAGTTTTAATAAATAAAATATTAAAATACTTAAGACTGCACAAGTGGGGAGAGTTATTACCCAAGAAAGACCAATATCTCTTAGAGTTCTAAGGTTTAAAGCAGAAAGACCCTTTGCTAATCCAACTCCTAGAATCCCTCCAACTAAAGCATGTGTTGTAGAGATAGGAAGCCCCAATTTGGATGCTACTAGGATCGTAATTGCGGTAGCAAATTCTGCAGAAAATCCTCTCGTTGGTGTTAGTTGAGTGATTTTATGACCGATAGTTTCAACAACTCTCCAGCCCCAAGTTGCTAAACCCAAAACTATTCCAGCGCTACCAAGTAGTAATATCCAATAGGGGATTACACTTGCAAATTGAACTTTATTTAGATTAATTGTTTGTATTACAGCCGCGATAGGTCCTACTGCATTTGCAACATCGTTTGATCCATGTGCAAAAGCCACCATGCAAAGTGATATCATTTGTAAAAACCCAAAAGCTTTTTCTACTTTAGAGTATTCAGAGGTCTCTTCATAATATTTTGTTTTTTCTTTGTGCTCATCAATTAAGCTATCTATCTCTTCTAGCATTTTTTCAGATCTATCTTTTGTATTTCCTTTTGATGTTAAATTAATTCTTAAAAGATGTTTTTTAGCTTTTTCTAAAGAAAATAGCTGAGATGGATGGTGGTAGACTACTGAGCATGTAGTAACTTTAATTTTTCTAACTAAAATATATGAAACCATTGAAAACAACAGACCAATTCCTATTGAGATAAATAGAGATAGTTGAAGTGAGAGGTTTAACTTAAAGGTTGTGAGTTTTCCATAAATTATGCTCATCGCAATAAAGCTAAAAATAAAAAATACTAAAACGGGAATAAATTTTTTCGTAGCATCGATTGGAGAAAATGCATATAAAATCTTTTTTTGTAGTAGTGTAAATATAAAAAATGCAATAAAACCGCTAACTAGTGGAGTTATTATCCAACTAAGAGCAATAGATGAAACGAGTACCCAATCAACTGAGTGAACGCCGCCAATTATAGCTCCAAATCCAATAACCGCTCCAATTATTGCATGTGTTGTAGATACAGGAAGTTTAAAATACGATGCTAAATTTAACCAAACGCTAGTTGCAAAAAGGGCTGAGATCATTCCCAAAATAAAAATAATCATATCACCAGAAAAAACTTCAGGATTTATAATCCCAGATTGTATGGTCTTAGAGACATTACCACCTAAAAAATACGCTCCTAAAAATTCAAAAATGCCTGCTAATATAACTGCTTTTTTTAAAGTTAAAGCTTTTGATCCAACAGATGTAGAAACAGCATTTGCAACATCGTT
>JAAKFW010000015.1 GCA_011064905.1 Candidatus Anoxychlamydiales bacterium
TTTTTTTTTATCGAGAATATTATGAAAAGCAATATAAATCAATCGGTAGTATTTTTTGTAAGAATTTAGTTAAAACTTGTGAAATTTTTGCTAAATCTTAACCAACAATGATCAAGTTTTTGAAAATATTACTACGTAAGTAACTGATTATCAAAATTAGCGGCAATTGGACTCGAACCAATGACACCCAGATTATGATGGAGGGAGATTACCAAATCATTCAATAACATCCAACTAATACGAGCATAATAATAAAGGACTTATATTTAAATAAGCAACGGATTTTATTGGATTTTACTGGTTAATTTTGCACGTCACTGCACGTTTTATGCACATCAATATGGCTAGATTTCATAAGCTTTGAATAAAGAAAGAACTCTATCTTGATTTGGAATAAGATTGTAATTTAAAAGCTCATCTTGAGTTAACCATTTATAAGCAGTATGTTCATCAGATAAAAGAATATCTATATCTCTTTTAATTTGATGATAGAAAACATGATGAATGTTATGAACTAAATCATTTTGAATTATAAATAACTTACCTAACAAGTTTAATCTGTCTTTTTTAATGTCTAATCCTATCTCCTCTTGAAGCTCTCTTATCATAGCTAAAATCATATCTTCATTTTGTTCAACAGTGCCGCAAGGTATACCCCATAAATTTTCAGACCATTTTTTAAGAGCTTTTTTTAAAAATAAAATCTTGTCATTTGATTTTATAATACATGCAACGGAATTGATATTAGCTTCAAAATATTTGGGAAGTTCAATATAAGTTCCAGGTTTATTTCTAATCATAAAAATTTAAGTCCTAATAGTTGAAAATTCATTATTACGTTTCTTTTTATAAGTAATGATCTGAAGATTTTTATCTTCTTGTTCACAAAGTAGCTTTGCAACATCTTTTCCAGATTGCATACCATAAGAAAGACCAACATCACCAACCCATTGACCACACATAAAAAAATTATTTAATCCTGTTATCTCTTTTCTGGGCTTATTGCCACCATCTGTTCCCCAGCTCATTGAATCTACTCCGCTATTCCAGTTATTTGTATATCTAATATAAGTTGCTGGAGTAGCCACATCAACCATTTCTACTTTTGTTTTAATATCACCGAAATAAGCATCAATTTCTTCAATCATATGGAGAGCTATTTCTTCTTTTTTTCTTTCATATTCTGCTTTATTTTTTTTGCGTAAATTAATCCAACTTTCTGTGTAATTTATTGGTATCAATATAGTAAGAACTGTTTTGCCAAGCGGTGCAGAAGTTGGATCAAAGTTATGAATGGTTATTCCCACTGTATTAATTTTTTCTTCCTCAACTATAAGAGGATTTTGTAGAGTAATGTATACATAAGGCTTAAAAGACTCCTTAAAAATTTTATTTATACCTAAAGAAATATAGATTTGAGATTTTTGGGGAATATGTCTATTACTATAGTATAATTTTCTTATATTTTCATCTACATATTGCCCTTTAAGCATATTACGAATAGTACTATACCCATCTGCAGCGGAAACTATGTAATCAGCGGTATAATTTTTTCCGTTATCCAATTGTATACCTTTTACGCTGTCATTTTTTGTAAGTATCTCGGCTACGTTGGAATTATAATTTATAGTGCCTCCAAGTAATGTGTATCGTTGAACTAATCTATCCACCAATTTTTGTGCACCTCCTAATGGATAACATGCCTCTTTATTATGAAGGCTGGCAGCATGCAGAAGGAAGTCAAACATTGAAGAATCAGGACTAAAAGGAAAAGTTATTAAAAGCTTTTTAATCAGTGAACTTTTTAATTTTTTAGAATATTCTCCAATTGAAACTTTCCATTTATAAAAAAATTCTTTTTTTCTGTCAGAATGCATGTCTATTGAAGCAATTTTACGAGCCTCAGCGATCATTTCTTCGATGATTTTGCTATCTTCGGGTGAAATATTTTTTAACTCTGATTCAAATAAATCTAAATTACCAAAAAAGCGTAAAATCTTACCATCTTCTTCTACTGAGCAAAATTCTTCATATATTACTCTAGGAAGATTTTTCATATCTAATAATTCATCTAAAGTCGGATAAATAGGATGATTTAAACTAGTGCAGTCCCACCAATGAATGCATCCATCTATATGATATCCTTCTCTTTCCCATGAGGCACATAAACCGCCAGCCTTATCGTGCATTTCAAAAATTTCTGTTTCATAGTCATTCATTTGAAGAAAGGAACCAGCAGCGAGTCCAGCAACACCAGCACCAATTATTATTACCTTTGTCATAGAAAAATGCCTTGCTCTTATTTTTTTTCATTTTATTTCCTTTTCATATATAAATCCATTAAAAGTAAAAAATATATCGATAATGCAAGTTTTTTTTTGTAATTTCGATCATTTTCTTCTTTTCTCTCCATAATTTATAAACTTAATATTTTTTTTTCATTATCTAATTCCTTCATATTTAAATATTGAGGTCAATTGAAATGTTATGGGATATAATAATGAATATAGAATCGAAGTGTGTCATAAATGTGCCTTAAAAAAAATATTTTACTAAATAAAAAATTTTAATTTTATAAATTGATACGGATAAACAAAAAAATATTAACTTTTATTATTGTAAGAGATATAGTTTTCTTTTAATTTTAAGGAGAAATTTTCATGTCAGGATCATTAGTTCCATATAATGTAACTTCTATGCATTCATTTGGACCCAGTTCATTAGCTTACTATCTTGAAGCAGATAAACTTCATCGTGAAGAATCTGGCTTGATAGATTATTCAATTCCAGGAACTAGATTAGTTCAAAGTAATGGAAATATACAAGTTATACCTAAAAGCTCTGCTTATATATTTGGAGAAAAAGTAATCAGACCAATAATAGATGGATCCTATAATGCAACTAAATATATTTGGACTGACCTTACAAGGGTAGCTTCTAAAATTGATAGCTTTTTTAATTTCTTTCCTGGAGCTAATGCTGAAAAATTATCATCAGATGATGAAGTAGAAAATATTGAAGATGCTTTTATTGTTGGTAAGACAATAAAAAATAAAAATGATTTAGATGAATTAAGAAAGCAAGGAGGAGTTAAAGTTTCTGCAGTTCCTTCGGGTAAAAAAATTGGAATCATAAAAAATTCAGTTGTAATCGGTCTACAAATGGGAAGTGCTTATCAAGGAAAATATAAAGATGAGGATATTGAAGCTGATTCTGAAGAAGATTCAACAGCTTATGATTATCATGAAAGTTTAAAAGATAAAACTGAAGGATTTTCAAAAAAAATAAAGCAAGAAGAAAAAAATGAAGATCGAAAGAAATTTGAATCTGAAAATTCTCAAACTACTATTGAAGATTATGGTAAAGTAACATTAACTAGCCAAGATTTAAAAGATTTTTTTAGAGGAAAAAATTTAGAAGAATTAACCAAACCAAAAGATATAAGTGACCCTAAAAGAAATTTTCATGGCGTATCAACTACTTCAATTAGTATGGCTATTAATCTATCTACTGATGGAAAATCAATCGATGAAATGGAAGAAAAAATATTAAGATTGGCATCATCATATCCATTATATGAAATTACAATTAATAAAAATCCTGCGATAGTATGGCTTGCAAGTTATGGAAAACTTGCTACTTTGAAAACACTTATTAGAGAGAATAATATTGATTTCAATATATGTAATCACTTAGGAACAACGCCTCTTATTGCTGCAATTAAAAAAAGCAGATATGATATTGCTCAAGAACTTTTAGCTAATGGAGCCGATCTTGATTTGACTGATTATAATGAAAAGTCAGGAATTGATTGGGCAATTGAAACTGATAGTCACGAAATGATATTACTTCTTTTAAAAAATGATGCTAAAATTTCAAATGAATTATTAAATAAATTACGCTTAAAATATGTTATTTAAAAAACTTTAATTTAAAAATTTAGAATTAAAAAAAAGGAGTTAATATGCTAAGACCAGTAGGACGCGGCGACAAGCAACAAATTTCTGAAGAAACTAAAGTTAAAGATCATAGAATAATTCAAAGAATAAGTACCCTCAGCAATTTTATTATTTCAACTAAAGGAATTATAATTGGATCTATTATTGGAGGACTTTCTGGTTCAATTATGGGTTATTTTGTAAGTGCCCCTATTGGAGCTCAATTAGATAGATCTCTTGGAGTTACTGCTGTAGGTATAGGAGATAATTATTCCACTACTTTTGTTGTCTATGGAGCTTTAATTTGTGGTTCAGTTGGTATAATCTCAGGAAGCTTTATAGGGTTTAAAGTAGCTAGATACATTCATAATTATTTTTTTTCCTAATTATTAGATTTAGATAAGGAATTTTTTATGCCAGGATCATTAGTTCCATATAATGTAACTTCTATGCATTCATTTGAGCCTAGTTCATTAGCTTGTTATCTTAAAGTAGATAAAACTCCATCGTTTGAAGAATCTGACTTCATAGATTATTCAATTCCAGGAACTAGATTGGCTCAAAGTAATGGAAATATACAAGTTATGCCTAAAAGCCCTGCTTACATATTTGGAGAAAAAGTAATCATACCCATAATAGATGGTTCCTGTAATGTTGCTAAATATATTTGGACTGACCTTACAAAGGTAGCTTCTAAAATTGATAGCTTTTTTAATTCCTTTCCTGAAGTTTGAGCAGAAAAAGTTGAAATTAGTGCTCCTGAAGCATCGATATCAACATCTTCTGAAACAATAACTGCTGAGAAACAAACTCATATTTCAAAACTAAGCCCTACAATATCAATTTCATCAGATCGTATACCTTTAACTGAAGAATTTTTGAGATGCCCTGAAGCAAAAAAAATATGAGAAGAAAATGCAAAAGTTGGTGCATTTTCAGTAAAAAGAGGTTCAGATCCTTATTATTTAGGTTTAACGCTTTTTGAGCTTAGAGAAATTATGATGTTTTCTGCTAATTCTTATCATATTTTTTAATCCTCATATTTTTATGAGAATATTAGTTTAACAATTGGTCTAAATTTTGGGGACCATTATAAATATTGTTTTATTGGACAAAAAGTAAATAGTTGATTAATATTAATGTGTTTTTATAAAGGTATATTAATAAAATAGAGGAAAAAATGATATCATTCAATAATATTAAGAAATCATTAACAAGTTGCAGTTCTATTGTTGGAACGGCAGCAGGAGTGGCAGGTTTTAATTGGTCGATCAAAAAAGCTTTGGTTTCCAATTCTCCTTGTAAAGAAAATATTCGTAGTCTCTGTTTGCAAGCATTTGGAATTATGAAATTATATTTTTATGAAGGAGCTACCCAACCTTATGCTAGCTCGATAAATTGGAACACTGACCAAAGTGAAACCACCAGTCGATATAATGCATGCTACATAAAAAACTCAATAGATTGTGGATATTCTCCAATTTATCTAGGTGCTGCAATAGCCTGTGGAGCTGCAGCTTTATTAAGTTTGGGTTTTATCGCATATAATCATAGACACTTTTTTAAATAATCTAAACTTTTCATAAAGTTTTTTGTGGCCGCATTTCAAATAATGGCTAATATTTGTCTTTTATTTTGTTTTTTTGTCAGCTTTTAGTTGTAAGGAGCTAATATTAATCCGAACGTCTATTTAGAGGAGGTGCTATAAAAGGGCAAAGTCAAATAAGCCATGAGACCGAACTGCCATAAAACAAAACTCCATGCATGGGGCATACTTCGAGCTTTTTCATGCTATTCTTTGGATAAATTTCTAATAAAATACTATAATTTTTTTTTGCTTTTATTTTTTAAGAGGATTTATATTAGGAACCTAAAACTTACTTTGAGCTTTTGCTTACAGCTTCTTCTAGAATGATGCTAATATCCTTATTTCCAAAATGTCTAGCTAAATCTAAAGCTGTATACCCTTTATTATCTTCAATTGTTACATCAGCATCTTGTACTAGAATTTCTACAGCTTTTACATGGCCTTTACCAGCAGCATAGTGTAAAGGAGTTTGACCTTCATTAGTTGTTATATCTTTATCAGCGCCATTTTGTAGTAATATTTCTAAAGCTTGTTTATTACCACTATAACTAGCATAATGCATTGGAGTCTGTCCTGTATTATCTTGACTATTAATTTCTCTCGTTAATTTCAAAGCTTTGGTAATTAAACCAGCATCATTATGCTGAGCGTGAGCAGCGATATGTAAAAGATTGTGGCCATACTTATTTCTCGCGTTAGGATCTAATCTTTTAGCTAACAAATGATCAATAAGAAAATCTCTTTTATGTACCCATGCTTCTCTATTAGGCAGATTTTCTGGTATTTTCAACAAAAAAAGTTGGTGCAATGCTGTGTTTTTATTTTCATCGGTTTCAAATAAAATTCCTTCTGGATTATTTACAATAAATTTTATCGCTACATCTAATGCTTGAGAATTAATTAAATCCGGCAAAGAAACTTTTGTCGGGTTTAATGTTTTTTCAGATAAATCTTTACTCATATGGGAAAATCGTTTATTACCAACTTTATATACTTCTACAGCTACATATTCATTATGACAATCATATTTATCTCCTCCATTCCCTGTAATAGTCCTTCTCTCTTCTTCATGAGAAAAAGATAGATGGGGTATTTGCCTTAAATTATAATAATCAAAAACATTTTCTATAGCATGAACGGCATGTATAAGTTCGTGTAGTATGTACATAAATGGGGGTTGAGGAGATAAAAGTATCTGTTTTTCAATCAATGTATAAAAAGGAATATTAGTTTCTTTATTAAAAGAAACAACTACACAAGTTTTTTTTAACCGTACAGAATTATCAAGATCCACATCCATTGAATTTTCTACTTCTTCTTTAAAAAAAAGCCTTGCGTCATCATCCTTTAAACTTTTTAGTAATCTTTCTAATAATTTAACTCCAAATTCTTTTTCTAAAAGTTGTTCAAAAAATCTAATTAAAAATGCTCTAGCTTCTTTTCCTTCAGGTAATTTTATTTGGTCATTCAGCGGTGATTGAATTATACTTAAGATTTCTCGAGCTCTATTTTCAGCAGGTTTTTGCGTAAAATCTTTACAACGATCTATTTTCATTGGAGCTTCAAAAACATCAAAAAATGCAGATTCAATCTCATCTTCTTCTTGATGCGATTTATCTAACAAACAAACATTTTTATCTGGAAAATATTCTAGTAATTCGTTTTCGTTATAAGGATTGTAAAAAAGCAAATCATTTACACCGTCAAAGCTTTGATTGCTTAGCATTAGACTAATTTTATCGTTTGTATTATGAGGGCTTAAACTTAAAGCAGCTTGAGGATTGCCGAAAAGACCATAAGCAAAAAGTGCTGATTTTAAAAGACTAAAAAATTTCATTTGCTAATTTTCAATTGTTTATATTGTTTATAATAATAAATTTCTTTTCAAAACATTATATGCAAATAAAAGTAAAATTACTAGAACTTCTTGCAAAATTCCAGGACCATTTCATTGAAAATTATTTGAATTATTTAATTTAACCTCAGTAATCCCTCCAAATATGATTCGTTTAAAGCGGCTCTAAACCTTTCATTTTCAATGCTTCTCTTTGATGTTTTATCTTTTAACGATAACAGATATAAGACGTAAGACTTATCATATCTAAGTCTATGTTAATAAAAATTAGCGGCAATTGGACTCGAACCAACGACACCCGGATTATGATTCCGGTGCTCTAACCAACTGAGCTATGCCGCCAAAACAAAAAACAAGTATAGTATAAGATTTAGCATATATCAAGCTGAATTTCTATAAAATTTTAATTAGGGTAATTTCTTTTTGAAAAATGGCGGGGAGAGGATTCGAACCTCTGACCTTTGGGTTATGAGCCCAACGAGCTAACCACTGCTCCACCCCGCGATAATTATTTAGCACTATAGCATTGATCATTTTTAACATCAATAGAGTTTTAAAAGTATTTTTGAAGGAGAGTAAGTTTAATAAAAGAATTTGATTAAATAGATAGCAGATTTGTTATTTTGCTTGTTGTATTTTCTAGAATATTTTGATAGTTTTTTTTTAGTTTTGAGCAGTTATCAATGAGTTTGCTGAGATTATCTTTATCTAGATATTTAGATATTTCTGTTTTAATATTTTTTAGATGAACCTCTTTTCCTGACTTAGAGTCTAATACAATTTTTTTAAATTCTAGTTGAGAGAACATATTTGGACCGAAAAAAACAGGAGTTTTTACAAAAATAGGTTCTAAAATATTATGCCCCCCTACCCTATCTATAAAACTTCCAGCTACAATTGCAAGAGAGCTTAGTTGATATAAGGTATTTAAAATTCCCATTTCATCAATAAGAATAACTTTTGAGTTTGGTTTTTTTGATATTTCACTTAGAAGGGAAATAGTGGTTATTTTTTTTAACTGATTGTAGACAGAGATAAATCTCTCAGGATGCCTTGGCGCTATTAATATTTTAATGTTTGGAAGATTTTTTAATTCATTTATTAAAAGTTCTTCTTCAGGGCTATGCGTCGATGCAATAGTGATAACTTTTTGATCTTTGATGTTTAGCTTCGATTTCCATTTATCTAAAGCGTCTTTTGAGAGAATTTCAAAAGAGTTAGAAAGTTTTAGATTTCCAGTTACAAAAATCTTTTTGGGATCTAAAAAATTTGAGAATCTTTTTCTGTATTGCTCATTTTGAGCTAAAATTAAATCGATATTAGAAAATAAGCCTTTAGAGAATTTTAAGAATTTTAAAAAGTTTGAAGTTGACCTTTTTGATATTTTAGCGCTAATTACAGCTATTTTAGATCTGTTTTCTTTAGCAATTTTCATGAAATTATACCAAAAGTCAGTCTCCAAAAAAATTATTAGATTAGGTTTTATTTGAGAGAAAACTTTTCTTATCGTAAATGAAAAATCAAATGGGAAAAATATAAATTTATCTGCTAAAAAAAGAGATTTTTTAGCTTCAATGTGTCCCGTCTCTGTCGTAGAAGAGATGATTATATAAGATGAAGGGTGCTTATCTTTTAACCTTTTAAGAAAAGAGATAGCTGCTTTTGTCTCTCCAAGAGAGACTGCATGTATCCAAATAATAGGTCTTTTATATTGAGGATTGAAATTATAACTTTTTAACCCTAGCCTTTTTAAAATATCAGATTTTTTTTTTTTATAAAAAATGTAAACAAAAATAGCTTTTGGAAGAGAAATTAAAAGATATATGAATAGTAAAAAGTTATATATCATCTTCAATTTTTCTTAACTACGATGTTAAGAAGTTTTTCAGGTACAAAAATGGTTTTTATTATATCTCCGGTTATATGCTTTTCTACTTGTGGGAGTCTCTTAGCTAATTCTAAAATTTCATCTTTTGTGATGTCTTTAGAAAGATCCATTCGAGCTCTTAGCTTTCCATTGATTTGAATAACATAAGTCTTTTGATCTTCTTGTAAATATTTTAGATCAACTATTGGAATTGATCTAAACGTTAAAGTTTCTGTTTCCCCTAAATACTGCCACAGCTCCTCTGATATGTGTGGAGCAAAGGGATATAACATTTGAATGGCCATTTTCAGCGCTTGGACTGGGTATTTATCGAGTTTTGTGAAAGAATTGATGAATTCCATTAGATGAGCTATTGCAGTGTTAAATTGCATGTTTTCTATCTCTTTTGTAACTATGTGAACTAAATTGTGAGATAGTTTTGATGCCTCAAAAGTATTTTCTTTAGTTACCTTTTCTGAGTGAACCATGTCAAAGAAACGATTTAAAAATCTTTTGCAACCAGTTACAGCATCGGTATTCCATATCTTTTCTTTGTCAAAAGGGCCCATGAACATTTCGTATAAACGAAGAGCATCAGCGCCATATTCTTCTACCATCTCGTCCGGCGTTATTCCATTCAATTTGGATTTAGACATTTTCTCTATTTGTGTGATTACTTTTTTTCCATCATACGTGAGCTTTCCATTATCCTTTTCAACATCTGCTTCAGATATATACCCTCCTTGTTCTAATTTGAAAGATGGAGCCGTAACAAGACCTTGATAACGATACTTTTTAAATGGTTCTTTTGTGGAAACTAATTTTAAATCATAAAAAATTTTATGCCAAAATCTAGCGTAGAGCAGATGAAGTACTGCATGCTCAGCTCCCCCGACATATAGATCTACAGGCATCCAATACTTTTCTAAATCCTTTGACCAAGCTTCCATGTCATTTTTAGGATCTAAAAATCTTAGATAGTACCAACAAGATCCCGCCCACTGCGGCATTGTATTGATCTCTCTTTTAGCTTTTTCCTTTGTTTTAGGATCTATAACTTCAATCCAACGAGTCTGTTTTGCAAGAGGAGAATTGCCCTCATCTGTGGGTTTATAGTCATCTATAGATGGCGGTATTAAAGGAAGTTCATCTAATTCTAGCGCTCTTTTAGTGCCGTCTTCAAAATGTAGAATTGGAATGGGCTCGCCCCAATATCTTTGTCTAGAAAAAAGCCAATCTCTTAATTTATAACTAATAGCTCTTTTACCGTTATTAGACTTTTCTAACCAATTAATAATTTTTTCTTTTGCTTGCTCTTCTTTTAAACCATTTAATGATACTTCATTGTTTTCAGAAAAGACTCCCCTTCCTGAACCTGACCAACATTTTTTTCCAGCTAAAATTTGTTCTTTTAATTCTTTTAAAGGAATCTCTTCATCATTTTTTGATAGATCCGGATCAATTATACATTTGATTGGAAGATTAAATTTTGTTGCAAATTCAAAGTCTCTCTCATCGTGAGCCGGAACAGACATTATAGACCCGAGAGCATATCCAATTAGTACATAATCCGATATCCAAATAGGAATTTTTTCACTATTTGCTGGATTAATAGCATATGACCCTAAAAACACACCTGTTTTATCTTTTGCAAGATCTGTTCTCTCAAGATCACTTTTTTTAGCTGTTTCATTTTTGTATTTTTTGACATCTTCCAAATAGTCTTTTGTTGTAAGCAGATCAACTAAAGGATGCTCTGGAGATATTACTAAAAAGCTCGCACCAAAAATCGTATCAGGTCTAGTTGTAAAAACTTCGATTTCTATATCTTTTTCAGCTTCTTTGAAAAGGATCTTAGCTCCCTTGCTTTTTCCAATCCAATTTACTTGCAGTCTTTTAATATTTTCTGGCCAATCAACTTCATCTAAATCATCGATTAGTCTTTCAGCAAATTTCGTTATTTTTAATACCCACTGTTTTAGAGGAATTCTTACAACCGGATATCCCCCCTCTTTAGATTTGCCATCTTCAACCTCTTCATTCGCTAGTATTGTTTTTAACTCAGAACAGTAATTTACGTTAATCTTTGCTTCATATGCTAAACCTAAATCAAATAATTTTGTAAAAATCCATTGTGTCCATTTGTAATAACTAGCATCAGAGGTTGCTAATTCTCTTGACCAGTCGTAGCTAAACCCTAAAATTTTAAGCTGTCTTTTATATGTATCTATATTTTTTTTTGTAGTAATAGATGGATGAGTGCCCGTTCTAATGGCATATTGTTCAGCTGGCAATCCAAAACTATCCCATCCCATAGGGCGTAAGACATTATAACCTTTTTGTCTCATATATCTCGCTATAATGTCAGTGCCAGTATAGCCTGTTACATGACCCACGTGAAGACCTGCTCCTGATGGATATGGAAACATATCTAATATGTAAAATTTCGGTTTACTTAAATCTTTTTTGACTTCAAAAGTTTTATTGCTTTTCCAGTATTCTTGCCACTTTTTTTCAATTTTTTGATGATCATATTTATTTTTCATAAGATTAAATTTTTTTTTGTTATGAAAGGTAGCATAACAATTTCAATAAATTATATCGATCAAAAACATGACTTATAAATACTTTTTTTTACATAGATAAAAATGATGTTTTTTGCTATAGTTATTTTATTATGAATAATAAAAGATAAATAAAGGTAACAAAATGACTACAGGAATAGTAACTAAAGGCGCTTTTAAAAGCTTTTTTAAAGAAGTGGATACAATGGCTAAAGAAAAGCCATTAGCTACTATTACATATGCCTTTGCTTTAACAATATTTGCAGGTTTTATAGCTCCATTTTCTTTAATAATAGCTATAGGCGTTTTTTCTATATCTCTTCCTTTTCATCTCCTTATTATTAAAAATTTTAAAAGTATATGCCACAATTTAGCAGAAAAGACAAAAGATATTTTTACAGGAGACCCTAGAGAAAAAGGTCAGATAGCCGGTCGTAATCTAAAAATTTTAGGATATCAAATATACGCTCGGACAAGAGGCTTTTTTGAAGGACTATTTTCAAAAAGCAAAGAGCCTATAGTTTAAAATTTTAACTATATTCTATATCTTTAGCTTCAATATAAAATAATTTTTTTAAGGTGCTAAAAAAACTCATTTTTGTTATCTTTTTTTCGAAAAAGAAATAAAAAGGGGGTTATATGCAGATTGTGGATAAAGCCATTATTGGGGTAAAAGATTTTTATAATAAAGTAGAAGATATTACAAAAGAAAGACCTGTCTCAATTGTTATTTCAACTATAGCCTTAACTATACTTTCGGCTTTTGTTAGTCCTCTTTCCAATATTTTAGCTTTAGGGGTTTTTAGTTTTGCTCTATTTTTGGCAGCTGTTATAGCTAAAAACTTTGAAAAAGTTTCAGATGGAATAGAAGCTCAAATAACTAAAGTTTTTGCTGACCCTTTAGCTGCTGCAAGAGCAAAAGGCAGAAGAAAAGGTAAAGATTTTGTAGCTGAAGTTGAAAGGGTAGGAGAAAGCGTTATGGGGTTTGCTGAAGGATTTACATCATAAATTAACAAGTAATCATAATATGATAGTTGTAAAAGATGTTACATGCTTCATAAAAAAACCAGACGATTTTGTTTTAGAAAATTCTAAAAAAGCAGTTTTATATTCTATAGTTTTTAAAATTATAGGTTTTGCTGCTTTAATATTTAGTTCGTATAATCCCATTTTTTTTGTTTGCTCTTCAGTATGTTTTTTTTCAGTATCTCTCTATATTGATCATAAAATTTTAAAAAATATTGAACCAATAGTCTTTGATTTATTTAAAAAATGGATAAATCATGATCCAGAAAAAACCGGGGTTTATATAGGCCGTATATTGAACATAATTTGGAGGGCTGATCCATTATCAAGGGCTCGAGGAATTTATCGCGGGTTTTTCTTTCAAAGAAATTCTTAAAGAAAATGTCTTTTTTCTATTGCATATAATTATTAGAAAATAATATCCTATCATTCGAAAATTTTTTTTTTAGGAGGTATAAAATGAGTTCTATAACAAAAGGATCATTCGCATGGTTAGGATCTAAAATAAGTGAATCATTTGCAGCCTTAAGCAGCTCTTCTTCCCCGGCAGCTAGCCCGTCTGCGTCAGCTCCAACGCCACTCCCTTCAACATCTACAATTGCACCAGCTCCAAGCGCAGTTGATCCAACTTCTGTAACTACCGCCCCATCTGTATCATCTTCATCTGAGCCAGGTTCAGGGCCAGCAAAAAAAAATATCTATTTAAAAACGTTAAAAAATTGTTTCACAAAACCAGACAAAACAGTTATAAAACATCCTATAAAATCAACTATATATCATGTTGCAATACAAATTCTTTTTTATTCTGTAGCGCAATCTTTTCCAGTATTTGGTTCGATTGTTATAGCATTTTCAACTGCTTTATTTACAAGAGTTGTAGTTCTTAATCCAA
>JAAKFW010000150.1 GCA_011064905.1 Candidatus Anoxychlamydiales bacterium
AAGAGCTGTTTGGATTTATTTCCACTTTTTTTTCCATTTTTTATATTCAGAGAGTCGTAATCGATAACGGGCAATACTACCTTCATGAAGGCTTTGCAGCTCTCTTTCTACTATTTCAATGAATCTTTGCGAATCTTTTGAGGGTTTTGTTTTTTGAGCTTTTCTTTGAATAAGCAAGATTGCTTGAGATTTATCCAAACCCTTTTTCACAATCTCAGATATAACCTCTACGATTGAATCTCTGTATTTCATACGAAAAACATCAGGCTCTCCAAGCACATTTCTTGTAGTTGAATATAAAAAACATGATCTTTCATAAGCCCACACAAAAATATCTCTTAAAAGTTCAATGCGATTTAGTTCATAAACTCCTAAAAGACCATTAATATAATCTTTTTGGGGCACATCAATAAACGATAGAGGACATAAGTTATTTTTGATCAAAGCAATATTAGCTGCTAAGCGAGAAGTACGCTTATTTACATCTTCAAAAGGTTGTAGATAGGGAAGCTGAACCATAAGAAAAAAAGCTTGTTCAAAAGGATCTTTAATAGCGTTGGCTTTATTTAATAATTTCTCGAAATTCTCTGAAACTAGTTGAGGAATACTAAGTGGAATATAGGTAGACTTCCCAATTTTTACGGGAATTGAGCGCAAAGATCCACAAGCTCTATCAGTTAGCAAATTATCCGATAATAGAGCATGGAGATTTGAAATAATATAACGATTAATTGCAATTTCATTAGCTGATTCTATCAAAAATTCAATTGCCGCTTTATGATTCAAAATCATTTGTGCATCTTTTGCATCTTTACCTTCAGAAACGATTCCAAGCTCTAGCAATCTCTCTGTTTCTAATAACGAATAAGTATTTCCTTCCAAACGGCTAGAATTCCAAGACAAATCAATTAGCAATCTATGAAAAATCTGCTTAGCATAAGTTCCGGCTGGGTAATTTCCATCCGGACTCTTTCCCATCTCAAAGAGTTTTTTTCTTAAAGATTCAGAAAGATAAAAAGTTGTGTTAGGTTTATAATTTTCTAGAAATTTTTGATGATAGCTTAGACTAGCTCTTTTTTGCAGAGGCTTTGTCACTTTCAGTTGAATTTTGTGAGCTTCTTTAGAAAGGATTAAAATAGAACCTTTTGATTGCTTTTCTTTTGTGAACTCTGGGATTCTTAACTTATATTTTCTTGCCCGAGCTTGCCCTTCACTAGAAAGGTTTTTTTGTTCTACAAGGATTTTTAAATAGCGCTGCAAAGTACGTGATGAGAAAGATTGGCTTAATTTTTTTTTAATCTCTTCACTATTAGCGCCTTCTGGAAATTGCTTTAGTATATTTAATATTTTATTTAGTTCTTCTAAAACCTTGTTTGTCATAATTTTCAATATCCTTTTGTCGCAATACTTTTGAATTGCGACGCTTTTACCCTTATAATATGTCGCAATAACCTAGTTTGTCAATTAAAATGTCGCAATACTCTTGAATTGCGACACTTTTAGAAAGTATTGCGACAGAAAGAAACGCACAAGCAAGCCAGAATTATTGTTTTATATCTAGCTAACTATTAGATTATTAGAGCGATGACTCCGCAACAAACCAAAAATGAAATATTCAGTGAAAAACACGTAGTGGTTTAATATTTTTCGTTAGCCAAAGATTTTGTTGTAGAGTTTCTTTTGATTAATAAATAACCATTTAATCTAAAAAGCTTTCATATTTAAAAATTCAAAGATCCTATATACTTTTTTCAAAACGACTAAGAATTTTTCATGCGAATTTTTTTTGCCATTTTTTTACTATCTAGTTTATTTGCAAACGAAGATATAGATTTGGATGAAGAGAAAATTCTATCTTCATTAAAAAAAACTCTTCTTACAAAGGGCACAAAACTTTTAGATAAAACTAAAAAAACTGATTCTTATAAACCTCATGAGCTAATAATAGATCTTAGAAATCCCTCTTATAAAGATGGTATTTTAATAACACATGAAGGTGGCGTAATTAAGGGCGAAGATATTCGTATACAAGCTAGAACCATCCAATATATAAAAAGATACGAAAACGGTAATTTTATTCATCGAATAGAAGCTGAAAAAGATCTTCTCATTCAATACAAAGGAAGGGTTTATGTTGGAGAAGAGCTAGAATATGATTTCACAACAAAAAAAGGAGTGGTATACGAAGGAAAAACATTTGCATCATTTTGGTATTTAGGTGGAGATAAAATTGAGCTTAAAAGCGATGGCTCTTACCATGTTGAAAATGTCTATATAACAACTTGTGAAAATGTCGATAGTTCATGGGATATACATGCCGGAAAAATAAATGTTTTAAAAAAAGATCTTCTTGAAGCAAAAAAAGTAAGATTTAGATTTTTTAAATTACCAACTATTTGGCTGCCATCTTTTAAAATTAACTTAAAAAAGTTTTTGGGAACTCCTATTGTTAGATATAAAGTTACTTGGGATAAATCCACAGGACCTAAAGGATCTCTTCGCTACAGACTATTTTCATGGAGAGATTTTGCTATTTGGACAAGATTAGAATACCGCTTAAAAATAAAAAATGGCTGGAAGGTTAAAAATGGATTGGGAGGAGCTATTGAAACTGAATATTTACCAGAGCATGGAAGAACTGTTTTTCAAACTAAAAACTATTTAGCAACAGATATAATACCAAAAGAATTAACAATGAAGACTCGATATAGAGTTCAAGGAGTCTATCATACTATAAGCCCATCTGGCGGCACTAAGATAGATGCAACTTGGGATAAATTCTCTGATATTAATATGCCAGCTGATTTTAAAAGCGATGATTTTGAATTAAACACAGCAAAAAAAACTGAGTTAAATATTAGGCACGTTGAAGATTTTTTAATAGGTTCTGTCTACGCTCGGCCAAGAGTTAACAGCTTTGATACAGTAAAACAACATCTCCCAACAGGGTATATAAATGTTAAACCATATAAAGTTCCTAATCTAAATCTAATCTTTTATAACTATTTTTTAACATCATATTTAGATTATGAATTCTCAGATAAGCTCTCCCCTTCTCTTCAGGACTTTGAATCAGCAAGGCTCGAGACTCACAACATCGTTGCAAGGCCCTTTAAAAGCTCCATTGCTAATTTTACACCATATGCTGGGTTCGTTGGCATTTATTACAATAAAAGCCCTTTAAACTCCTCTAAAGAGCAAGCTATGTTTTTATATGGAGCTAATTTAAGCACCAATTTTTATAGGAACTATACAAGGCACAAACACATAGTAGAGCCATATGTTCAATATCATGCAATAACTAAGCCCACTGAAAAAGTCGATACTTACTATGTATTTAGTATAGAAGATGGGTACAACAAATTAAATCTTATAAAAACTGGGATTAGATCCCAACTCTACTCTTTAAAACATATAAGGGCGTATCCAACATTTGAAACGAACCTTTATGCTAATACTTTTTTAGATTCAAATTTCATACCTAAAACAGTTCAAAAAATCTATTTTGATTTACATTGGAATCTACCATCTGTTTATTTCAAAGCAAATACAGCATGGAATCTTTTTAAGCATACTTTAGATTACTCAAATTTCAATCTTGGGTGGACTGTTAATATTGATTTAGCATTTGGGATTGAGTTCAGATATAGATCATCTTATGATTATCGAAAATCGAATCATGAAAATTTCATATTAGATGTATCTAGGAAAGAGAGCGTTTTAACTTCTTCTCCTCTTTCCGATAAAAGAAATACTATTTTAACTCATGCATATTTTAGGTTAAATCCATTTTGGGAAGTAGAGCTTCATTCTCATCATGGTTGGAACAGAAAAAATGAACCTCCATATAACGAATACAAAATTGATCTCTTTACTTATCTTTCTTCTTCTTGGAAAGTAAGAGTTTCATACTCTCACACAACTACAGATGATCGGTTCTCAGGTGGGATTGCATTAATTAGATAGTTGATTTAAGAAAAAATGATAACT
>JAAKFW010000151.1 GCA_011064905.1 Candidatus Anoxychlamydiales bacterium
GGATTAGTAGCTTATTCTCATCAAAATAAAAAACCATCCATAAAATTTGAAAATGAGTTAACTGTTGCATGTTAAAAAACTAGCAACTCAGGTTATTAGCTAAACGATTTAATTTTTTCATAGTTACAATAATTCTTTGTTTTTTTTCTCTTAAACAAATAATTCTTCTCCCCGCTTGTAGTTTTTGTTAATTACTAGGCGGATGAATACAATTTATAGCATTTAATGATAAAAGATATAAATCAGTTTCTATCCTTTCAAGCAACCTTTCACAACGCGCAACCGACATAAAACATCTCCAACTTTAAATTAAAAAGCATTAACTTATGTAACGGGATAAATATTTACAAGAAATTAAAAAAAAAGAAAAAATCTCTAAACACTTTTATCAGCATAATAGGACTCTAGATAAAACCTTAATTTTTCCTGTTTTTGCTCTGGATATTTTATTCTGGAGTGTCTTGTTAGTAAAAGAGTTCTAATTATTGATTTTTTTACTATTTTCATCTCTTCAAATGTTAAAGAGCACTCATCGAACTGCCCATCTTCTGTTCTATTTTTTACTATTTTATTTATTAAAGAGCATAAAATTTCTTCTGTAATTTCTTCTAAGGATCTAGAAGCTGCTTCCATAGCATCTGCTATCATAATGATTGCAGATTCTTTTGAGGTTGGTTTTGGTCCTGGATATCTAAAATGAGCTTCATCTGTTTCGTTCATTTCTTGTTTAATTTCCATCTCTTTTCTATAAAAATAATAAACTAAAGTTGTGCCATGGTGTTGTTTTATAATATCGATGATCTGTTTAGGAAGTCGATATTTTTTAGCAAGCATCTCTCCTCCTGTGACATGAGAGATAATAACTTCTGCAGATTCTTGTGGTGTTAAAAGCTGATGAATATTTACGCCGGATCCTTGATTTTCGATAAAGTAATTGGGATTGGTTAGTTTGCCTATATCATGATATAGAGTAGCTACCCTACAAAAAAGAGCCTTCGCATGAATTTCTTGAGCTGCAGCTTCTGCCAAGTTACCAAGTACAAGAGAGTGTTGATATGAGCCAGGTATTTCTAAGGTGATACGCCGGAGCAGCTCATTATTGGGATCCATATACTCCATTAAAGTAATATCGGTAAGAACATCAAAAATAGTTTCTAAAACAGGAAGAAGACCTACAACCATAATGCCGATAATCAATAAAAAACCTACAGAACTAGAGATGTTTGTAACCAAATTTAAATGAAAAAATCTATTTTTAATAAAGCTAGAGGCTATAATAATTGGAATCACACCTAGCATACATTTTGCACAAACAGTAAATACTTGAGTTCTTTTTCGCATACATTTAGTCGAAACAATTACTATCAAAGCGGTTACTAAATTTATCGTTAAAAAAGCGGAGTGCTCAACAGCTAAAGAGAGACCTATGATAATACAAAGAATTGTTGAGAAAAATAGTGATATTCTCATATTAAATAAAATACTAAATAATAAAGACGCAAAAGGCACAATTATTGGATAACGAATTACTTCAACGAGTGAGCTTGTGCTTTTTAAAATAACAAGCTCCATAACTTTTGCGCTAAGAAGAGTTAAAATCAAAATGCTAAAAACTAAAAATAGCTGTTTTACAGATTTGAGTATTTTTGGCTGTTCTAACCTTAGATAAAAAATAGTTAAAATTATAAAAACAAAAGACATCAAAATATTGCCAAGAATGGTAAGCGGCTCAAATAGATTTCTGTTTTTTGCTAAAGCATCTTTCATAGACTTCATAATAGCTATGTGTTTAGATGTCACCTTTTCATTAGAACCGATAATTAATTCACCAGCACCTATATGGGAATATTTTTGAGTTACATTTTTTTCTATTAGTTTTTTTATTTTAGACAAAGTTAAGTAATCCAAAGTTAATCTATAATCATTATTCTCGAAGTAATTTGATATAAAATTGAGTGTGTTTTCCGGAACATTTTCTAATTTTTTAGCAAATATAGAAAAGTATCCTTTTGGGAGAATAAAATCTTTTTTATTTTCATGATTTAGAGCTATGTAATTTGTAGTATCAATTTTGTGATTCTTCATTCTTTTAATAGTTTTAGAATCACTAAATCTTGAAGCGATGAGCATATTTTCAAAAAGGTCCACAAGATCATTTATTTTTTCGTAGCTAATAGATGCAAGATTTTTCCACTTTGGATTTTCTATTAGATAATTTTCAAAATTTATTCTTTTGAGCTTTATCTGTTTTGTATCGATAAAATATATTGAATTAATCGTGGCTATTTTTTTTTGTTTAGAAAGTATTGTTGCTTCATCATCAGGAAAGTCAAAATTTATTTGAGAGACTACATATCTACTAGAATTAGAATGCAGATCAAAAACATCTAACCTAACCTGTTTATAATGTAAAAACAGTGTAAGAGAGATCCAAAAAACGATCGCTAAAATTAATCTAAAACCAAGATCATCTTTTTTTAGCTTTCTTAAAATGTTTTTAACAATAGAATTCATAATAAAAAAATTGCTTGCATCAGTGATACAACAAATCAAGATTTCTATAAATATAATTTTTACTAGACGAATAAAAAAAAATCGCTGAAAATAAATAATAAACAAAAAAAAAATGAATTATGACTGGTAAATATCAAATATTAGCAAGAAAATATAGACCTCAAACATTTGATGAGGTTGTAGCTCAAACAGCTATTGTAAAAACAATAAAAAATGCCTTACGTTTCAAAAAGGCAGCTCATGCATATCTTTTTTCAGGAACAAGAGGAACCGGTAAAACTACACTCGCTAGACTTTTTGCAAAGGCTCTAAACTGCAAAAATTTAACTGAAAACTTTGAGCCATGCAACACCTGCCAATCATGCAAAGAGATTACAGCTTCTAGATCCTTAGATGTAATTGAAATAGATGGAGCCTCAAATAGAGGGATCGATGATATCCGTCAAATCAACGATACGATAGGATACAGCCCCTCTGGCAACTATAAGATCTATATCATTGATGAAGTTCACATGCTCACTAAAGAGGCTTTTAATGCCCTATTAAAAACCCTAGAAGAGCCTCCGGAAAACATTAAATTCTTTTTTGCAACAACAGAGCCCCATAAAGTGCTCGCAACTATAGTAAGTCGTACTCAAAGATTTGAGCTTAAAAGAATATCTACAGATCTAATCATAAAAAAATTAGAAAGTATTTCAAAAGATCTTCAAAGAGAGATTGAAAAAGATGCCCTTTATCAGATCGCAAATTTCTCTGAAGGGTCTCTAAGAGATGCAGAATCTTTGTTAGATCAAATTTTTTGCTATAGTGAGGGAAAAATAACCCTTAACTACATAAATCAAGCACTTGGCTTTATAAATCCTGATTACTTTTTTAAGCTCGATAAAAAAATCTTTGAAAAAGATACATATTTTGCATTTGAGTTTGTAGATCAAATTCACTCATCCGGAAAAGATCTATCTTATTTTGTAGAAGAGTTAACTTTCCATTTCAAAAATCTTTTAATTTTTAAACTAAATGAAAAAGGTCTGAGTTTTTTATCTGAAAGCTCTCAAAAAAAGTATTTGGAATCCACTACATACTATTCTCAAGAGCAGCTTTTTTACATTTTAGATCTTTTAACAAATGCAATATCTTTAAATAAGAATACATTTAAAAAAATTCATTTAGAAACCCTAATTTTAAAGATAATTAAAAGCAGGAATATCATTCCTCTAGATATTTTAGTAAAAAGACTAATCGAGCTAGAGAAAAACTTAAAAACAATTCCTAAAGCATCCCCAATAGAGAAACTCTCTCAAGAAAAACCCTCTACAAATCAAATCCCTAAACCATCTTTACCTACAAATGAACCCTTGAAAAAAGTAGCTCTAAAACAGGAAACCCAAGATCTAAAACAGGAAAACAAACATCAATATGAAAAAGTGAATTTTAGTTTATCGAAAACCAAAAATATAAAAGTTATAA
>JAAKFW010000152.1 GCA_011064905.1 Candidatus Anoxychlamydiales bacterium
TATGTGATTCAAAAGATTTTAAGTTGGTGGTTGATCTAAAAGAGCAACCGATTGGGCTTCATTTTATTACAAAAGATCAAATCGGATCTGAGCCTTTCTACCCTTTAAGGGTATTATATTGCACAAGGTGTCAAACAGCTCAGTTAGATTATACAGTAAAAAAAGAGGTTATGTACTCAGATCACACATATTTATCTGGTATTACTAAATCTTTGAGGCTGCATTTTGATGATGTTGCAAAAGATGTAGATGATAGATTTTTTAAAGACGCAAAAAATAAAAGCGTTTTGGATATAGGATCTAATGATGGAACGCAGCTAAAAAGCTATAAAGAGTTAGGGTTTGATGTTCTAGGAGTCGACGCATCTAAAACTGTTTCTAGAATTGCTAATGAAAATGATATTGAAACTCTGCATGCATTTTTTAATTTAGAAACTGCTGAAAAAATTAATAAGAAATTTGATGTTATAAATGCATCGGGTGTGTTTTTTCATTTAGAAGAGCTCCATTCAGTAACACAAGGTATAAAAAAATGTTTAAAAGATGATGGGGTTTTTGTAGTTCAGTTTATGTATATGAAAAACATTATGGAAAATGTGGCTTTTGATCAGATTTATCATGAACATCTTTTGTATTACACTCTAAAAACTATTGAAGTTTTATTAAATCGTCATGGTCTCTCTCTTTTCGACGCTTATTTTTCATCTATTCATGGAGGATCGATAATTGGGTTAGTTACACATAGAGGAAAAAAAGAAAAATCTATTCGGCTGCTTAAGCTCATTAAAAAAGAGGAAGAGTCTAGATGTAATGAACTACAAAGTTATCAAATATTTGCTAAAAATATTGAAACCCTAAAAGAGAAAAACCTCAAATTTTTAGAGATGAGAAAAAAAGAGGGAAAAACTATTTATGCGATGGGAGCTCCGGTTAAAGGAAACACTCTACTCAATTATTTTGAGATTTCAAAAGATACGATTCCTTACTTAGTTGAAAAAAATCATCTTAGAAAAAATCTTTTCTCTCCGGGAAGACATATACCAATAATTATGGAAGATGAAATAAAAAATCCTCCGGATGTTTATTATGTTCTTGCTTGGAATTTTAAAAAGGAAATTTTGAAAAATAACCAAGAATTAATAAAAAAAGGGGTAGAGTTTTATTTCCCAATTAACCCAAAAGAAATATAAAATATAATGACGTCAAAAAACACAAACATTCCTGCCTCATATTTGGTGTTAAAAAAAAGAAGGAAGATTCTTCTTTTGCGAAGATTTAATACAGGTTATGAAGACGGAAAGTATTCAATGATTGCAGGACATGTAGATGAAAATGAGTCTTTTAGTCAGGCTGTTATTAGAGAAGCGTGTGAAGAAGCTGATATAGTAATAAAAAAAGAAGATCTACAAGTTATTCATATAATGCATAGGTTTGCAAGAGAATCTTCAAAACAAGAATTATCTCAAAGGATAGATGTTTTTTTTCAAACGAGTAAATGGGAAGGGAAAATTAAAAATGTTGAAAAGAATAAATGTGATGATCTTTCTTGGTTTGATATAGATAAAATGCCTTTAAATATCATACCATATATTCAAAACGTTATAGAAAACATAAAAAAAAATATATTTTTTAGTGAATACGGTTGGAAAATGAATATTAAAACACATATAGAAAGTCTTTTAAATTTTAATATAAAAACAGCTGCAGACTCTGATAAAGATTTGTTGAAGGATGGTTTTAGTATTTCATGAAGGTGTTAATTACAGGAGCTAGTGGTTTTTTAGGAAAGTTTTTACATAAAAAACTAAAAGATCTTGGAAATGAAGTTATTGGAATTAATTCCAAGACAAATGATCTGACTAAAGAAAATTCACTAGATGAATTTAACGATATAAAATTTGATCAGATTTTTCATTTAGCTGCGTGGACGCAAGCTGGAGATTTTTGTCTTCGCCATCCAGCAGAGCAGTGGATAATCAATCAAAAGATGAACACTAATATTTTAAGTTGGTGGCAGAGGTTTCAGCCAAGAGCAAAAATGATTGCTATGGGAACAAGCTGTAGCTATGATCCCGATCTTCCTCACTCTGAGGGAAATTATTTAAAAGGAAAACCAATTGATAGCCTTTTTACATATGCAATGACAAAAAGAATGCTGCTCTCTGGCTTGATGGCCATGAATAAACAATATGGTCTAAATTATTTATATCTAATTCCTTCAACTCTTTATGGACCGGAGTATCATTTAGATGGAAGGCAGATGCATTTCGTTTTTGATTTGATGAGAAAAATAATAAGAGGAT
This sequence comes from Candidatus Anoxychlamydiales bacterium, assembly GCA_011064905.1. GTDB lineage: Bacteria > Chlamydiota > Chlamydiia > Chlamydiales > SM23-39 > JAAKFX01. The sequence continues at coordinate 2,304 of JAAKFW010000152.1, forward strand.
CCTTATATGATGAAAAAGTATCTCTTTGGGGAGATGGTTTTCAAAAAAGAGAACTTGTGCACGTTGATGATTTTATAGATATAATGCTTAAGCTTGTTGAGTCTCAAAGCAATATTTTAATAAATATTGGATCAGGAAAAGATTTTTCTATTAGAGAATTTGCATCAAAAATTTCTAAAATTGTTGACTATGACGAGAATAAAATTTTTTATGATATCTCAAAATACGTAGGAGCAAAATCTAAAATATTGATCGTTGATAAATTAAAAAATCTAGTTCCGGATTTAAAAATGAAAAACTTAGATGAGGGACTAGAAAGTACAGCAAAATGGTTTTCTGATAATAAAGATAAACTTTTGGTCTAAATATTTTTTGATTTTTAATCAAATGTATTCAAAAATATTTAAATTAAAATAAAAAATACCCTGATTTTTGAACATAAACAGTGAGTTTTTACCCTGAAAAATGAACATGAAAGCATTTTTTATTAAAAATTTTCTAAAAAGGAATTCTTTTATTTAGAAGAAAAATTCAATAAAATATAATAGTTGAAAAGTATTAAATTTTTAATTTTTTGCAAGGTTATATGTTATGAAAAAAGTAGATTTTTTAATAATTGGAGCAGGGATAATAGGTCTTGCATCTGCTTATCAAATTTTAAAAAAACAAAATAATGTAAGTCTTATAATTTTAGAGAAGGAAAATGAAATCTCTCAGCATCAGACAGGAAGAAATAGCGGTGTTATCCATTCGGGTCTTTATTATAAGCCTGGTTCTTTAAAAGCAAAAAATTGCTTAGCTGGCAGAAAAGAACTTCTAGATTTTTGTGAAGAGTTTGATATTGCAACTAAAAAATGTGGAAAAGTAATCGTTGCTACAGATGAAAAAGAACTAGAAGCCCTTTTTGCATTAGAAAAAAGGGGGAAAGCAAATAAAATTGAAGATTTAGAGATTATATCTAAAGAGAGATTGAAAGAGATAGAACCTAATGTTAAAGCTATAAAAGCTCTATTAGTTCCGAGCTGTGCTATTACCGACTATTTAAAAATTTCAAAAAAATTAAAAGAGCAAATTGAAAAGTTAGGTGGACAGATTGTTTTAAATCAAAAAGTTGTAGATATAAAAAAAGATAATGGTGGATTTCAAATCGCAGCTCAAAACAAAACATTTAAAGCTAAAAAATTAATAAATTGCGCAGGGCTCTATTCTGATAGAATTGCTAAAATGGCAATGCCGAATAAAAAATTATCATTAAAGATTATTCCATTTAGAGGGGAATATTATGATATTGTGGATGAAAAAAAGGATTTAATAAATGCTTTAGTATACCCGGTTCCAGATCCAAAATTTCCGTTTTTAGGTGTTCATTTAACTAGAATGATAAATGATACAGTTCATGCTGGGCCTAATGCTGTTTTTGCTTTTGCAAGAGAAGGGTATTCAAAAACTGATGTAAACATGAAGGATCTAATAGAGAGTCTTTTGTATAAGGGTTTTATAAAAGTCGGATTTAAATATTGGAAAATGGGACTTTTTGAGATGTATAGATCTTTTAGTAAGGGGGCTTTTTTAAAATCTATGCAAAAGATGCTGCCCGAGAT
>JAAKFW010000153.1 GCA_011064905.1 Candidatus Anoxychlamydiales bacterium
ACATAGATAACATTACGGTTTTGGGTGAATAAATTAAAGGATGACAAGTTTTTTTTAGAAATTTTTTTTATTCTAAAATTTTTATATTAAAAAAAAGATATTTAGGTTTGAAACTATTTTTTAAGAGGCTAAATTTTAAATTTAGCCTCTTGCAATTATATCCTTATAGATGGCAAATTAAATAAAGAGGTAGAGGTTTTAGAAAAGAGTGAAATGTGAAAAGTAAAATAATTGGTATTATTCCAGCTAGGTACAATAGCAAAAGATTTTTTGGCAAGATGCTCTATAAAATAGGCTCTAAAACTCTGCTTCAACATACTTTTGAAAATGCAAAAAGATGTAATATATTTGATAGTTTATATATAGTTACAGAAGATGAAATTATTAAAAATGAAGCTAAAAATATTAAAGCTCCATATTTAATGACCAAGGTTTGTGCAAGTGGAACTCATAGAATTATCGAAGCTTTAAAAGAAAACCAAGATCTTAAAACCTCTGATATAATTGTAAATATTCAAGGAGATCATCCTAAGATAAAAAACTCAACTATAAAAGAGACTATAAATATTTTAAAAAATGACAAAACAGCTCACTCTTCTACAGCAGTTTGTAAAATAGATTATGAGTTAGCGAAATCTGAAAATATTGTGAAATGTGTAATGAATAACAAACAAAATGCTCTTTATTTTAGCAGATCTTTAATCCCCCATTCAAAAACACCGAAAGATATCTCATATTTTTATCATATAGGTTTATATGCTTATAGAACCGAGTTTTTATATGAGCTTTCAAAATTAGAAGACTCTTATCTTCAACAATCAGAAGATTTAGAGCAGCTAAAAATTTTAGAAAATGGCTATAAAATAAAAGTTGCTATAGTTGATGATATGCCTCTTGGCATAGACGTAAAAGATGATCTAAAAAAGGTAGAAAAAATATTATGTCAATAAAATATATATTTATCACAGGTGGCGTTGTATCTTCTTTAGGGAAAGGTCTAACCTCTGCTTCTGTTGCTATGCTACTCGAAAATAGAAATATCAAAACTGCTATGCTTAAATTAGATCCTTATATCAATGTTGATCCCGGTACTATGAACCCTTTTCAGCATGGCGAAGTATACGTAACAGATGATGGAGCTGAAACAGATTTAGATTTAGGACATTACTATAGATTTACAAACTCTATATTATCCAAAAAATCAAATGCTACAACTGGTCAAATTTACGATACCGTTATAAAAAAAGAGAGAAAAGGAGATTATCTTGGGAAAACAGTCCAAGTTATTCCCCATATTACAGATGAGATAAAAAAAAGAATTTTAGATTGTGCAACTCAAGAAAAAGGCATAAAAGTTGTTTTTGTAGAAATCGGAGGGACTGTTGGGGATATCGAATCTCTACCGTTTCTAGAAGCGATTAGACAATTTAGAAATGAAAGAAGAAAAGATTGTATAAATATACATCTAACATACGTTCCCTATTTAAAAGCAGCGGGAGAGATAAAAACAAAACCAACTCAGCACTCTGCTCAAATGCTTAGAGAGATTGGAATAATTCCTGATATTATTTTATGTAGATGTGAAAAACCTCTAGATAATATCTTTAAAGAAAAGATATCTTTATTTTGCAATGTGGATAAAGAAGCTGTTATAGATGAGACAGATGTTGAAAATTCAATATATGAAGTGCCAGTTCAATTGCAGCATCAAAAATTAGATCAAATGATCTGCAAAATGTTAAATTTAAAATGCGGTCCTATAAATTTAACAAAGTGGCAAAAGATGTTAAAATCTTTAATCAATCCAAAAAAAAAGGTAACGATTGGTATAGTAGGAAAGTACCTTGCACATCAAGATGCTTATAAATCTATTTTTGAAGCATTAACTCATGCTGGGGCCCATTTAAACACTGAAATAGAAATTAAGAAATTTGAATCTGATAAGATCGTGAAAAATCAAAAACTTTTAAATGAAGTAAAAAACTTAGATGGTTATTTAGTTCCCGGAGGATTCGGTCCAAGAGGACTTCTTGGTAAAATTTTAACAGCTAAATATGCAAGAGAAAAAAAAATCCCTTATTTTGGGATATGTTTAGGTATGCATATTATGGCGATTGAGTTTGCTAGAAATGTTTTAAAACTAAAAGACGCAAACTCAACAGAGATGGAACCAGAGACTGCTGACAAAGTTATTGCTATTTTAGAAGATCAAAAACGGATAGAAAAACTAGGTGGGACAATGCGCCTTGGCGCTTATCAGTGCTCTTTAAATGCTAATTCAAAAGCATTTAAAGCTTATAAAAAGAAAAGTATCTCAGAAAGACACAGACACAGATATGAGTTTAATAATAAATACAAAAAGCTTATGGAAAAAAAAGGTGTTTTATTTAGTGGAATCCTAAAAGATGATACTCTTTGTGAAATTATGGAACTAAAAAATCATCCTTGGATGCTTAGTGTGCAGTTTCATCCAGAGTTTAAATCAAAACCACTTATACCTCATCCTCTTTTCATTGCCTTTATAGAAGCTGCTTTAAAAAAGAGACAAAAAAAATGAGAATTGTAGCTATTGATTATGGAAAAGTAAGAATTGGTCTTGCCATTACAGATTCGAGTAAAACGATTGGCTATCCTTTTAAAACAGTTAATACAGCTCAAAACTTTGAGAAAACCTCTCAGGCAATTTTAGATGCTTTAAAAGAGCATATAGATGATATAGAAAAAATAATAATAGGCCTTCCCCTCTTATTAAAAGGTGAGTTTTCTGAAATGACAACGGAAGTAACCGAGTTCGTAAAAGTTTTTAAAACTAAAACAAAAATACCACTTGAGCTTATAGATGAAAGGCTATCTTCTATTCAGGCTGAGAGACATCTAAAAGACAATCTAAAATTAAACAGAAAAAAAAGATCTAAAAAAATTGATCCAATGGCTGCTACTGTACTTTTACAACATTTTTTAAACTTAAATTAATTTATCTGTCTTTAATTTTAAAAATTTCATATAGTTTTTTTTTGAATTATAAAAGGTTTTTATATGGCACCAATATCTACACCAATATCAAATCCCCCAAAAACAACTAAAACAAAAATAAAAGAAAATCTCACGAGAGTTGCTATTGCTACCTCTTTTGGATATTTAGCTGGAAAGGTAATCACTTCTGTAAATCCTATATGCGGAGGCATTTTCATGTTAGTCGCATCAACAATTCAGGTGATCTCTATTGAATTTTTTAAGAAATCTCACCACTCAGATAATATTTGTTTTGGAACTGTTTTAGTTTCTTTAACAATTGGTTATATCGCTTCTAATTACTTTGCAAAATTCACAATACTTCACGCTCTTAGTATCTTTTCCTTGGGAGTTATTTCTGTAGTTGCTCTTCAAATAATAATGGCTAGAATTTAAGAAAATATACAGATTTCAAGGAAAAGACACATTGGATGCCTCTTACTTTGGAAGATGCGAAGAAATGTATTTAAATACTTGTGTTAAATTTTTTGTTTGTTGTAGAGTTACTAAAAAAAATATGAAGGTGTTATATGTCAGGATTATCAGTATTAAGAGGTACAGATGGACGTGAAGAAAAGTTTTTTAGAGATATTGGAGAAACCACAGTATGTAGTGCCCTAGCATATTTAGGAGCGAAAACATTAACTGTGATAAATCCCTTATCTGCTGCAATTTTCATGGGATCTGTTTGGGGAATTAATAAAATTGCTAATAAAATATTTCAAAGATCGCCTAACGTAGACAAAATTGCACTTGCTATAAACATTGGCTCTATAGTTGTAGTTGCCTACTCTGTTGGAATTACTTTTTTTAATGGTCTTTTGATAGCAGGAATTACAATACTAGCTCTTGGATCTTTGAAATATTTACAC
>JAAKFW010000154.1 GCA_011064905.1 Candidatus Anoxychlamydiales bacterium
TGCTTTAGCAGGGGTTCATTCAGTGGTAATTGAAGGTGCTAATAAAAATAAAACTGCAACAATACTTTCAAAATTATCTTCAGACGCCGAAAAAATTTTTAAAGCTCTAAATATCTCATTAGACCGAAAGTTCAAGCAAGATGTTGTGACTAAATTTTAACGCTTAAACGTTTATATAGAAGCGACTTGTGTTAGCAAGTGTCAAAGTCAGGAGCAAATCCTAAAGTTCTTGATAGTTCAGGAAAAACGCCATTAATTTATGCTATTTCAGGAGGATATGGTTTTCCAAATACACTTAGGCATTGTTTGAAAATAGTGGCATTGATGTGAATAAAGAGTCTTTTGATGGTAAATCGGCTTTAGAATTGGCAAATGAAGGGTGTAATAAACAGCTCTACCAAATATTAATTAATCATATTTGATCCAATATTAAATATTTTTAATTGCTCCTTTATTATACAAAAAAGGAGCAATTAAAAATTAAAAAATTACGAATGAACTACAGGATGTAGCCCTTTATTTAATTCCATTCTTTGTGCTAAATATTTTGTAATTTCACAATTTACTTCATGCATTCCTAAAATATCCCCTGTTTCATTAAGGGCCTGACCTAAACATCCACCTGAACAATGGCAGATATATTCACAGCCTTTACATGGACCTTTGGCTAGATTTTCAGCACATCTAGATCTAATTTTATGTATTTTATCTTCATCGTAAATTATTGCATCCTGTTCAGGAATATACTCTCCATAAACTAATTGTTGCAGAGGCCCAGGTGAATATTTAGGACCGAATTGACCGAAATCACAACATGATACATAACCATCAGTTGTAAGTTGAGGATATGGAATGGCTGATCTACAAGCATGTCTTGTTTTTTCATCAAAATTTGCTATGTAAAGACTATTATAAAAAATACCTAATTCTTTTGCTTCATTATGAGTTTTTAGAAAATTTTCGGCAAATACAATAGGATCCCAAACAAAAACATGTTCTCTATCATCTTCAACTGAAACAAATGCAGGATGAACATTAATATATTTTATATCAAATTGTTTGAAATAATCAACGATGGCCATTTGATTTTCCATAAGTGCTGGCGTTATTGTTGCTCTGACTCCAAATTGCATATGCTTTTGTTTAGAAAAGAACTTAATATTGCTTTCAACGATATCAGCACTTGGTTTATTTGTAATAGTTGGTCTTTGATAATTTTGAATTTCTTTAGGTCCATCGCAAGATATCCATAATATATCAATATTGTCTTTAACCCAATCTGCGATTTCTTCATTAAATACGCCATTTGATTGTAATTCTAAAGTTACTTTTTTTGTTGCTTTTTTACGTGCATAATCTGATATTTTCTTCATTAATTCGAATTCCAAAGTAGGTTCTCCAACACCATAAAATCTTAAGTGAGCAGATCCATAATCTCTAAAAAAATCATCCATTCCTCTTTTGGCAAATTTAAAATCTAATATTCGATCTTTTTTTTCAAGTTTAAGACCTTTATATGCATAGCAGTAAATGCAATTCAAATTGCAATAAGTTGTTAAAAAAAAACTTAATGCATGTTTTCTAACATGTCCCATATAAACCTCCTTTATTGGTTATTAAATTAATTGGTCAAATATATGACTTTAGGGAAAATAAATCAAATTTATTAAAAAAAACTCTAGAAAAAATAAAAATCATTCTCAGCTTGATTATCATTTTTCCCAAAAGATTATTAAAGATAAGCAATGCACTCAATTCCACCTATAAGAATTATGAGATTGTATTAATATTTGAAAAGGAATAATATTATTATACCAAAAAAAATTAACAGAAAGAAGTTATATCTTTATCAACGATTTTAGCCTTTGATAAAAAAACTACTTCATTAATTTTCAATATAATTTTTACGGAGGATTTAATGACTTGTTCATATGCAGATTGCTTGACTAATAGCTATACGGCTATATTACGAGCTTCTTCTCTAGAGGAACCTGATTTACCATCTTTTTTTACTGAGTATCCTAATGTGCCATTGTCTATTGCTAAAGAAATTTTGCAAAATTTTGACAAACCTACTTTATTGGATTTAAGAAAGGTTTCCAGAACATGTAATTACGTTAGCGCAAGTATATTGAACGAAAGAATTAAAAAACAACAAGAATTTATTAATCTATTGAATTCATTATCAATGGATTATACTAATGAAGAAAAATATGGAAAATTAAAAATTTTTTATAATTTACTTCCTCAACTTTTAAAAAAAGAATTTCTAGATCTTTCTTCTAACGATAAAAATACGATTTTGCACTTTGCAGCTTTTTCAAAAGATACCGAATTTTTTTACGAAATATTACCTGAAGAAAATTTAGTCTATTATTATGGTTTGAAAAATTCAGGTGGTATTACACCTTTTATAATTGCTTGTCCTTCAATGGAATAACAAAATCAAAAAGATGGCATTGAAAATAATAAAGAAAAAGAAAGCTAACTTCTCAAATTTACTTTTTTCTAGAAAAAGCCGCTAAAAAAACTATCCAAGCTACAGAAACTAAGGTAGCCATTGTCATTGATTTTTATTTGAAAGCTCTTCTTCAATTTCTTCAATTGTGGGCAAAGACCTTTTCAAATTTTCAGGAAGAGATTCCATAATTTTGGTTTGATATTCTGAAATCCCAATAGGTTTGTTAATGTCCCTTAGGGCGTATTCAGCAACAATCTTATCTTTTGTTTTGCACAAAAGCAAACCCATAGTTGGATTATCTCCGGGTTGTCGCAAATGATCATCTATCACAGATAAATAAAAATTCATTTGTCCAACATCTTTAGGAGAAAATGCTTTTGCTTTTATCTCCACGACAATATAATTACGAAGCTTTAAATGATAAAATAATAGATCAACAAAAAAATCTTTATTGCTTACAGTAAGTTTATATTGACGCCCAACAAAGACAAAACCAGCCCCAAGTTCAAGCAGAAATTTTTGAATGTGGTCCATAAGGCCAGATTCTAATTCTTTTTCATCGTATTTTTTCCTCAGAGTTAAAAAATCAAAACAATACGGATCTTTAATAATCTGGTTAGCTAAATCAGATTGAGTAGCTGGCAAAGTATTCTTGAAATTTGTTGCAGCAGATGTTTGCCTTCGATACAAATTAGAATCAATCCAATGTTCTAAAACGCTTCTACTCCACCCATTTTCAATAGTTTGTTTGATGTACCATATCCTTTCATCTTTATCAATTAATCGTTGTATTATAAGCATGTTATGCCCCCAAGGAATTTGGTCAACAGCTTGTTGGCTAATTAAAAAATTTGGGTACTCCTTGGTAAATTGAACCATATACTTGATATTAGTTAGAGAAAATCCTTTTATATCTGAGAAGGTGTTTTTTAAGTCTTTTGATAGTTTTTCAATAACCTTACTTCCCCACCCTTCACTCTTTTGTTTTTGATAAACAACCTTTCCAATTTCCCAATATAGTTTGATAAGTTCACTATTGACAACAAGAGATGCTTTAAGTTGAGAGGAAAGTACTTTCGCTTTGATTTCCTTAAAAAGATTTTTATATTCTTTTGATAAAAGAGTCCCAGCATTTAATTGTTTTGTGGGAGGAGACATAATATTTTCCTATGAATTAGATTTTAAAATTATAGTATTATTAATCAATTCGAAAAAAAAATTAAAAGAAATTCTTATATTTATGAAAAAAATATTATATATAAAACAATGAAAAAGAAAACCTAACTTCTAGAATTCACTTTTTTCTAGAAAATGCCCCTAAAAAAATTGTCCAAGCTAAGGAAGCTAGAGCGGCAGTAGTCACTGGAGCATAAAATATAGTCTTTCCCTT
>JAAKFW010000155.1 GCA_011064905.1 Candidatus Anoxychlamydiales bacterium
TTACAAGTTCTAATTTTTTAAATCAAATATCAAAAGATCAAGAAATAGAATTAATAGAAAAAGAATAATTTCTCTAAATTTTCTTTTAGAGATAGCCAAGCAAAAGTTCGTAACCTGACCAGTAACTGGAGTCTTTCTTTTAGAATTTTCTTATGTCTAATAATCAGGATAAATATTGATATTTTTTTTAGTTGAGACTATAATTTTTTATTTTATATAGGAGAATAAAAATGAATAAGTTATTTATTTTGATTTTATGTTTTATACATATGGCTATATTTGCTAATGATTCATATGTAATTTCTAATTATAAAAATGTTGATGCTGCAGTTGATATTCTTACAGATGAAGATTTGCCAATAGAAAAAAAAGCAAAAGCTGCTGAGCAGGTTTTTTTTAATCCCGGTTCATTCCATCCTGCGGCATTGCTTGCGGCTGGTGTATATTTTCTTTATCAAAAAGACTTTGAAAAAGGTGCACTGTTATCAATAGGAGCGATATTAAGAACTGAAATTGATATACGAATTAGTCGCGATGTATCTTTAGGGGGAGTTCCCAGTATCTTTCTTAAAACAGTTGAAAAAATTATAAGAGAAGACTATCACTTCACTGTCATAGAACTAAATGCTTGGCAATCTGCTAAAGTAGCTGCCATAAATAATTTTGAAGTTTGGGATAGAAATACCCCTAGAGATTATGATCAAACATGGGTGTTACCACATAGTATAAATGCATTTAATCCAGATATGTTTGATGAATCTGAACCAAGCTTAGAAGAAAGGGATAAAAAAATAATTATTGATAGATTTTATCGAGAATTAAGAAATGAAACTTCTGAAGAAGATGATTTTTTTGCTTGCAGAGAAGATGAGTATTATTTTGATCGGAAAACCCGTATTTTCTTTCTTAATGAATCTCCATTATCTTTTTTTGTACCTGATAATATTGAACCTCAACTCGATAGTTTTGGGGAATATGCAACAGTATTTAAGCTACATAATAATGAATACATACATATTGATGATGGATGGTCAAGTCTTCCTCAATCTCTTGAAAAAGATTATCAGATGGCTTGTAGCAATGATAGTGCATATGAAAGTGCTACTAATGAATCATATGAAAGTGATACTTATGAAAAATCAGAGACTACTTATGAAAAATGTATTGTAGGTAATAATATAGAAGCTTATAAAGAGCGCTATATTCATAAAGATCGAGATCCTTATTCAACAGCTGAGCGCTCATGTATAGACATTAAAATCCATTTTGTTAAAGGTCATTATTGTTTTAATTTTTATTTTTCTTGTAGTGAAGAAAATGAAAAAGAGAGTCTCGAAAACATGGAACTTTTACTCAGCTACATAGAATTTTCATCTGAATAAGCTTTGAAGAGCAACTTTTCATTTTTCGATAAAAGTTAACATTTTTAGAGCTTTTTGATTTATTTATAATCAGCAATTTTAAATTTGAATTAATAAGTTGCTGAAAAGCACTCTTAAACCCTATATCATATAAGTTTTTCTTGCAGATGTTTATAAAAATGAGGGTCGACAATGAAAAGAAAACTAACAAGAAAAGCTCTTTTTAATGTCTTAAAAAAAGTAGCTGATAAAATCCCTGAACATAGAAATATCAATGCACCTAACTTACAACATCCCATTCAAAGAGCTGTAATGAGTTGTTTTGCTGCTTTTTATTTGCAGCAACCTTCTCTATTATCACATGAAAAAAAAATAGAAAGGAAAAATTACAAACACAATTTTAAAAAATTATTTTATTAAGGGAAAGCTTCATTTTCAAGAAGATTCCATGTTAAATGCTAAGGCAACAATTCCATTTTTGGATAAAATAGAAAAAGCATATCCAACAAAAAGAAAGATTCATATTTTTTTAGATAATGCTAGATATTACTAAAACCAATCAGTAAAAAATTATTTAGAAGGATCTAAAATACAGCTTCATTTTTTACCACCTTACAGTCCTAATTTAAATCCAATAGAAAGGCTCTGGAAATGGTTAAAGCAAATAGTGATTAACGCTTATTATGAATGTTTTGTTGACTTTAAGCAAGCCGTTTTTGGCTTTCTGAGTAGTGTTACAAACATTGATCCACTATCAACTTGGTCAGGAATTTTCAAAAAAGGTAAGAGACTGTTTTAAGGCTATTGGAGCTCCTTTTCCCAATTCTTGAACTGTGATGTGTATAACTAGTTTTTGCTACATCGCAATTGTCTCAATTTAAAATTATTGTTTAGTTAATTAATCAAACTATGATACAATTTGCTTCCTTATAAGGCGGGTTTATATGGTCACAAGAATTAATTTTTTAACTTTAAAAAGTTTTGTTTCAAATCTCCAAGCTAGAGTAAAAATTTCGTCTTGTTCTTCTTCAAATGTTTCGAAACAAGCTTTAAAAATTAGCGACTTTAGACGACCTTTTTCTTCAATTGAACCCGCTGGTTTTATCAAAGAGCAAAAAAAGCAGATTTGTAAAGGAGGGAATATGGCTGCAATGTTTCGTTGTCCTTTAAAAACTGAAAGAAATTTGATGACTTGTAGATTTTTCAGCCGATTAGCTGTTGAATTAACTAATCCGATTGATACCGAAGAAGATGAAAAATATTTATCTTATGAAGAGTTTAAAAAGAAATATTCTTTAGAAGAGTTTTGTAAAGCAGATGTTATTAAAGATTTACTCCGTTTCCCTGCTTTTCCGGAATCAGAATGTTACAATGATTTTTGTGAAATTGAATATACTAAATATCAAAAAGGCGAAAGATATTGGCCTAAACTGTCAATGTATGATGCGATAATTAAAAAAAAACATCCAAAGCTTCAAAAAGGAGAAAAAAAGCTATCTTATACTGAGTTTGTTGAAAAAGAACCAAGGGGTTTAAATCAGTATTTACAATCATATGTTATAAAATCTTTAATAGAAAAAAATCCCAAAAAATATGAAGAAGTTATGGTGGAATTGTATTCGGGATTTCTCGAAACCAAATATGTTGATTATCAGTATGAAATAGGATTTTGGAAAAATCAATTAACTTTTGAAGAATATAAAGAACTATATGTTGAGAGTTATGAAGAATACAAAGAGTGTGTTAAGCATTTAAAGAATATTGATGAAAACAAAATTTGTAGAGGATATAAAGTTTACAGTCAATCTCAATATAATGATTATTTGAGGGATTGTGAATATGGACCCTATTTTTGCCCAGGACGATTGTGTTGATACTAACGCTTCTACAGGCTAATACTGAGGCAGCTAAATCAGCCAAACCAATTCGCTGAGGTTTACTAAGCCCTATATCTCTATCTTTTAAATCATCTTCTATAACAGTTGCTACGTGAATGATACCTCCATTAGTTTTTCTCATAAATCTTCTCCTACTATTTATTGAAAAGGAAATGATTATAAAGAAATGTAAATTTATTTTTTAATTTTTGTCAGGTGTTAAGTTGGTCTGATTTAAAAATAGAAAATAAAGTTTCTTTAGGGTAAAAGGGAAACAAAAAGATTTTCATGTGTAAAAGGAAGGAAGTACCGTTTTTATGGAATGCGATAAAAAAAATCTCCTTCTACAGCATGGCTCCCACACAGTATCTCCAAATATCAACTTTTTCTTTAAAATCGAACCACTCAAAAGTTCGTAACCTGACCAGTAACTGGAATTTTGATTAAGACCGGCTAAATGTTAGAAAGCCTTTTTTTATTAATAAAAAAATATCTTAGTGAAAGAACTTGCAAATATATTATTTTTTAATAAAATAAAAATTATACATCAAAAGTAATTTAAATGTTTGAAAACAACTTTCAACAATTAATAAAAATTCCTGT
>JAAKFW010000156.1 GCA_011064905.1 Candidatus Anoxychlamydiales bacterium
AAAAAACTGAAAGATTAATTGTTTACAACTTTTTAGAAAATTTAGAAAAAATTATTCTTGGATTTTTTGTAGATTGATCATTTAAATAAGTTACGATTTATAAGACTTCACAACCAAGAAGCTTACACAAACCCTTGGTTGCTTAATCATGTTAATGATAAAGGGTAAAAAAAAGACTTTACAGTTCCATAGATCAACCCGGCTGTAGCGCCAATAGCAGTCCCAATAACCCCAGTTCCCCCTGCAGCTAAGGCAATACAGGTGTTTGAAAATAGATCGCCATAACTAGCCTTAAATTGCACAAGTATTTCGCCCTTATCGAAACTGATTGACGGGCCCTTATTGATCATTTCACTTATCCCACATGGTATAACGCTTTGAACCGATCCGATAGCACTACCAAATGCAGCACCCATTAGAGCTCCTTTTGTTGCAGAAAAAGCTATAGTTTTTAAATTAATCATTAAATCTCTCCTTTTATTTATCATTAACTATAAAAAACAATTATATTATAAACAAAAATAAATTTATAATCAATTAGTTTCTTGCATTCCAAATCTAATATTGCATCTATCTCAAGGATAGGAATGGCTCTAGGCGGACCCTTAACAGCGAGCATCGGTTCATTAATGCTTTTATATAAAGACCCCATAACACCTGCAATATTGGACAAATTAGCAACGTCAACTAGATCAATTTCCGGTATTTTTCATCGAGCTTTCTCTAACCATTATGTTAGAACAACAATTAGTCATACATCTGGAGCTATTAATGCACTCAAAACAAGAATCTTTTCAAGAAGAGCTTAAGTTAATAATTTCTAACAAAATAATTGATAAACTATTATGAAATTAAGCAAGCTACAAACTTTAGGAAAACTCTGAAAAAATTCTCTCTCATATAACAATAATATCAATAGTTAATTGCCAATCTTAAACTTTAACCTTTTATTTTTTTCTCTAAATGTTACAATTGAGATAAATTGATAAATTTTATAAGAGATGATTTTTTATGGCTGATGCAAAAACCGTAGATAACTTGGGACCTGAAGTAAACAATAGTTACATGAGAGCTATGGAGCTTTTAGGTGAAGAAGAAGTTAAAAAGATCTTTCAAACTCCTTCTATAGCTAAACGAGCAGAAGTTTTAAGAACAGCAGCTCAACCTTTAGAGAGTGATAAGTTATTTGGGTTAAACGAAAGTGCATCCTCTCCATTTGCAACTCCTGAAAATTTTGTTTTAGCAGCAGATATTTTTTCGCATCAATTAGTACCCACTATGGGAATTATAACTAAGCTTAAAGAAAAGCTTGAATCGATAAAACAAAAAGATCTAAGTGAAGAAGAAAAAAATCAAAAGATAACCCTATCTAAAACTTTTGTTACAATGGAGACATTAAACAAGATACTTCAAGATATAGACAAAAGAAAAGATGAGTATCACAAAGGATAAAAAATGGATTGGCAAAACTATTTAGAGCTCTCAGCTGATAGCATAGAAGATTTAAGATCTGTTGGATATTTATACGTTAAACAAGGATGTTTTGATATAGCTCTAGATTTTTTCAATGCTCTTTTAGTTTTAAATCCAGGAAATAGTTATGATGAGTCAATGATTGGGGCTCTATATCTTGAAAAAGGAAAATACTTAGAGGCACTAGAACATTTAGATGAGGTTTTAAAAATTGATCCAAATAACTATTTAGTTTTGCTTAACAAAGCGAAAACTCTATTTTCTCTAGGTTATAGAACAGAGGCTATAGCCATTACTAAAATGATCTCTAATTGTCCTGATAAAAAACTCTCATCACAAGCTTCAGCTTTAATGGAAGCTTATCTCTAACAAAAAATAAAAATGTCTATTTGTTTTTTTAAGACTAAAAAAACCGAAAAAAAATAATCACTTTAAATTGTTGCAAGCTAACAATTGAAATGTTAGATTTAATTTCATGTTGAGCATGTCCAAACATGCTTTAAAAATTTGTTCAAAAGAGAAAATTAATGCTAACTTGTAAAGATCAAGATGTATGGATAAAGTTTTTAGAATTTATAAAGAAAAGAATATCAGAGAGTGAATATAAAAACTGGTTTTCTCACATACAAGTCTTAGATTTAAATGAAAATGAAATAACACTTCAAGTTCCGAGTATTTTTGTTCAACAATACATTTTAGATAACTACAAAAAAGATCTTATAATTTTTCTGCCCACCACAAAAAGTGGCGATTTAGCAATAAATTTTGTAATTAAAGAGAGCAAAAAAAAGAAAATCAAATCTCCCATACTTCCAACAGCCCTAAACGATAGAGATGATACAAAGTTCAACACACAATACACTTTTGATAATTTTATTGAAGGTCCTTCAAATCAATTTGTAAAATCAGCAGCACTCGGAGTTGCTCAAAAGCCAGGAAAGTCATTTAACCCGCTCTTTATTCATGGAGGCGTTGGTCTTGGCAAAACACACCTTTTGCATAGCTTAGGACACTATATTAGAACTCATCACAAAAGATCTATTATCAAAAGCATAACAACAGAAGCTTTTATCAATGATCTAGTTGCAAATTTAAGAAATAAATCTGTAGATCGCATGAAAAGGTTTTACAGAAACTTAGATGTACTGATAATTGATGACATTCAGTTTTTACAAAATAGACCAAATTTCGAAGAAGAGTTTTGCAATACTTTTGAGGCTTTAATAAATCAAAATAAGCAAGTAGTTATTGCATCTGACAATCCCCCTTCTCATTTAAAATTATCACCTAGATTAATAGCTAGAATGGAATGGGGCCTCGTCGCTCACATGGGAGTTCCAGATTTAGAGACAAGAGTTGCTATCTTAATACATAAAGCTAGTTTAAAAGGAGTAACTATTCCAAGTGATGTTGCTTTTTTTATAGCTGAGAGAATTTTTAATAACATCCGTCAACTAGAAGGAGCGATAAATAGGCTCGCTGCTTATTCAAGACTTCTAAATACTGATCTCACAAAAGAGCTCGCTGAAAATATTTTAAAAGAGATGCTCTCTTTTACTCCTCAAAAAAAGTTATCTGTTGAAAATATTTTAAAAAGCGTAGCTTCGTTTTTTGAGATTAAAGCATCAGATGTTAGAGGAGAATCTAGGCTCAAAAAAATAGCACTAGCTAGGCAAGTTGCTATGTATTTATCAAAGGAGCTAATATCGGATTCATTACAGAAAATGGCTACATCTTTTGGAGGGAAAACCCACTCCACACTCTTACATGCTTGGAAAAAGATAACTAATGAGATTAAAGTAAATCAGAGACTACAAAAACAAATCGAAATCATCAAAAAGAACATCGAAGCATAGACCAATCGCATATACTTTTTTAAAGAGTAGTTTTTCTTTGATTTTATTCATTTTTTCAATATTTATAACATCAAAAACAATTAAAGCTACTTCAGATAGGTTCTGTTTTTTTTTCAAAGGTCTTTTAAAAAATGAAGAGACCTCCTTTGATAAGTAATATTGATGATCTTTTATAAAGAGATTAGAAATAGGGTAAATTACATCAGGAAGTGGCCATTTCAAGCGAAAATGCTGCACAACAATAAAAGCAGCCACTATCTTTGTGACAGATAGAATCTTTTGTGTTTTAAGCTCTTTTAAAAGAGTTTTAATAGATCCCATATTTTCAAAAACAGCATAAGTCGAAATATTATTTCGAACCTCGAGATATGAAAAATCATTTAAACAAGTTTTACAAAAATAGAAGTAATTTTTTTCTAATTTAGAAGAGCAGTGAAGACACAGATGTGGATAAAATAGATTTAAGATATTCGATAAGCT
>JAAKFW010000157.1 GCA_011064905.1 Candidatus Anoxychlamydiales bacterium
GAAAGCTCTGAGCTTTAATTTAACATTAAATTAAAAATTTTAATTTTAACTATAATAGATTTTTAGTTTTTATAAAATAAAGATTTATATAAATGTCTGTTTTGAATTATAAACTTCAATTAATTTTTGAGATTAAACCCTCAACAGAAAATTAATTAAAAAAAACTTTGTTTTTTAAATGCCTATTTTGTAAAATTCCATCGATTTTAAGTCGCCTGTAAAGCTAGGAGTCATATATGAGTGCACCGATAAGTAACAAAAATGATGTTAATGATGTTATAGATATATTTATTAAATATATTTCAGATAAGCCAAGAGATTTATTTAGAGGGTTAAATAATATTTTTTTTGGTAATAAACATTTAATTGGAAGAGAAACTAAAGCAATAGGTAAGGGACTTAAAAACTTTTCAAGAGCAGCTGATATTTTCTCTATTGCTGATCTATTTGCAAGTATGAATACTATTAGAAATCATTTTAATAAAAAGAAGAGCGCAGAAGATATTCCAATGTTAGTTTCTGATACAGCAAATAGCGTTGCAGAGTCAACTGCATGGCTATCTACTACTGGTATATTATCATTGAGCGCTTATGCTTCTTCTTGGGTTACCTCCATGAGTGGTATAACTTTGATGATCAGTTTTTCAAAAAGATCTTATCAAAGCTTTTCAAAGTTGAAAGAAATAAATAAAAAAGAACCTGAAAATGTAAAACAGAAAAAAAAAGCTATGTTTAATTTAGTGAAAAATATCTCGTTTTTTGCAATGGGTGTTCTTTTGTTTACAAGTGGTTGGTTTGGATTTGCTCTAAATATTGCAGCATTAACTATCGTTTCTACATCTGCTATTATCTCTTCGTTTGCAACGTTTTACTTAGAGAATAAAAAAGAAGATGATAAAAAAAATGAAAATAGGATTCCTTTAGAGCCGGATAGAGTAAGTGCTCCAACTGATAGTGTTGCTAGCACTAGAGCATAGTGATTTTTTGAGAGATTTTTAAAATCTTTTTGTCTCTAGATACCAAGCTATATAAGAGGAGGTCTTTTAAAAGTCTTCTCTTTTCAAAATAAAAAGCTTTTTTCAATAAAAAATCTTTGTTTTTGTTTGAGATTATATGAGATGAAATAGCGAATGATGATGGGTGTTGAATTTCTAAAATACCAGAAAAGTAAGAAGAAGAAATATCTTTACCTTCATTTTTATAAAGCCAAAGGCCATATAAAAAATGAAGAGGAGAGTTCTCATCTGAGATTTTCTCTAATTTATATTTATTAAATATTTTAGAGACTAATTTTAACTTGTTTAGGGTAAGATAGGCTTTTGCAAGAAATGAATCTAATAATAATTTGAGATGGCTAGGAAGAGTTAATTTTTTTATTTTTTCAAAAGCAGATATAACTTTTTCATATTTTTTTTCATCTAAGATTTTCTCTGTAAGATATATTAAAATCCTAGACTCTTTAGTAGATGGCTTTTTGTGTATCATTTTAAATAATTCGTCCAAAGCTTTATCAAATGGAAGATGAAAACAGAGCTTTAGAAGGCTAAAAGAGGTGTTATCTAGCTTTTCTTTATTTTGCTCTAAAAGATCATTTGCCATTTCAACTTCTTCTAGTTCTAGAAGTGAAAAAATAATGTTTTCTATATTTTCTTTTTCTAAATCTTGAGTTTTTAAAATTTCTAAAAGAGCATTTTTGTTATTTAAAATGTAAGCTAACTTGATGCTTAAATAATGAATTAAATCATTTGATTTTTCAAAAAAATAAAAAGTTTCTAAATTATTTTCCAGTCTATCTAAAAACTTTTTTGAGCCAATGTTATCAAGTAGATTTGGAATAAATCTAAGGCCAAGCAGCGCTACTCTAAAAGCTGACTCTCTATTTTGATATGAGCTTTGATGCATTCTATAGATGATATATTGAATGATAATAGGACTTTGATGATGTTTTGAGAATTTTCTAATCATTAACTCTAAACATTTCGCTTCTTCTATAAACTCTTTTTTCTCTAAATAAACTAAGGATTTTCCTAAATATTCTAACGGCTCAAATGTAGAAGAGTGTAGCTTTTCAAATTTTAGCATTGCTAGATCTAAATATTTTTCTCTTTGATGGGATTTAAGTTTTTTGGCTTTTTCGATCAGAGATATTCCTGCTCTAAAAATTGCTTCTAGTCCTTCTTTCCTAGATGGAAATGAAAAAGTGATTTTTTCATATTCTTTAATTGCTGTTTCATAGTCTTCTTTTGCAAAAAAAGCATCTGCAATAGCTAAACAATTTACCATAACATTGTAGGTAGATGTATATACTTTTAGATCTTTAATTGAAAAAGCAGTGTCTTCATAAGCTAAACCAAAATAGTTTCCTCTAATAGGCAAATGATTAATGTGAGAAAATATCAACTTATTATCTAAATAAACAGCTAATTTATCATCAACTTTTTCTATTACTAGATGGTAAAAAGTTTTGGGTTTTAATTTTAAATTATCATTGAAAATTAAAACGTTTGATCTTGAGATTTCTGACTCTTTTTTATCTAAATTTAACCATAACTTATAACCTTCATCTATCGTAAAAGAGTTTGGGTTTTTTAAAATATTTAGAAAAAAACCAAAACCTTTTGAGAATTTTCCAAGAGATATATCGGCTTCAATTTTAATATTAGATGAAAACGATAATTTTGATACCATAAGCGTTACCCAATGAGCAAAATCTGCCTTTTTTGAAATAGCTGTATTCTCTGCTAATAAAATGTTTTCCTGAAATTGCCAGTCACCTGCGTTTTTTAAATCTAAATTAGCTGTTAATATCCACTCGGGTTTTCCTTCAATATAATCTTTTAGATCATCTATTAAATCTTGCATGTTTTGATATCTAAGGCTTTCTTCAGCTAAACATTTCATGCAGATATCATTTAAGCTTTTTGGGATATCCCTTTTCGGTGCTTTTTCTATAGGCTCTAATATTCTTTCTAACTTATAATTTTTTCTAAAAGTTTTTAGATCATTTCTTTTAAATGGCATTTCTAAAGTTAAAAGATTATATAAAATAGCTCCAAGTGAATAAATATCGGTTAGAGCTGTAGCTTTATGGCCCATCGCTCTTTTAGGTTCCATATAAGATAGGGTTCCTGCAACCTTTCCTATCATTGTTAATTCTAAATCCTGAGTTTTTAACTCTAAATCTTTATCGATCTCTTTTTCATTTAAAAATTTTGCAATTCCCCAATCTAAAATTAAAACTTCTCCATATTTTCCAATAATAATATTGTCCGGTTTTAAGTCTCTGTGCAGAATGTTTTTAGAATGGATATATGCAATGGCTTCACAAACATTTAAAAATATTCTAGATAAGCTTTGAATAGAGCTGGCTAAAAAGTGTTTATCGTCTGCTTTAGCTTCCTTTAGGATCTCTTTAAGGGTTTTACCCTCAATAAATGGCATCGTATAAAAATAGGGCTCTTCTAGATGAACATCATATATTGGAACGATAGATGGATGAGATAAAGTAGATGCAATCTTCGCTTCTCTTAAAAACCTTTTGATAACTATATCTTTTTTAGCTAAATCATCTCGTATCTTTTTTAGAGCTACATATCTTTTGGCAATAGTATCATATGCCAAAAGGACTTCTCCCATTCCGCCTTTAGCTATAGATTTTTCTATTTTATATCTCTTATCCATAATAACCTAAAAAGGTTTTAAGTTAAAAATTACCGGGTGTCAAGTAATTTTTTAAAAACTCTTTGTTACAATAAATTAATTTATTAAATAATATATTATTTATTATTTAATTAAA
>JAAKFW010000158.1 GCA_011064905.1 Candidatus Anoxychlamydiales bacterium
GATTTTTATCTAATAGAAAATCAACTAAATGACTTCCAATAAATCCAGCTCCACCGGTAACCACAACTCTCATAATCAACCCTATTCTAAATTAATTGCCTTCATAGTTTCGATATTGAAATATAATTTATTTCCTAAAGGATCATTTAGTTTTTTTTGCTCAAAAGCATTAATTAAACTCTCAACTGCATCATTTATTGTATAATTAGCTACAAAACCTAATTGCTTTTGAATTTTCTCAGAAGATATATGATATGATCTGTTGTCATTAGTTGGCACAACTTCCATTTCAACTTTTCTTTTTCTAGATACTCTATTTTGAACCATTTTGCTTATTTCTAAAACACTATAATTTTGATATCCCGCATTAAAAATTTCACCATGAACTATCTCTTTCGGAGCCTCTAAAATTGTAATATAGGCCCTTACCATATCATCGATATGTATGTTTGGTCTCAACTGAGACCCTCCAACTACTTTTATTTTCCCATTATTGTAAGCATGATTTGTTAAAATATTTACAATAACATCTAAACGCTGCCTTGGAGCATATCCACAAACAGTAGCGGGTCTTATAACAGTTCCTATAAAGTTATCATCAGTGTTGCTTAATAGTATTTTTTCACACAAAACTTTAAATTTTGAATAATCAGTTAAGGGTTCTAAGGACATGTCCTCTGTAACACTTTTCTCTTTTTTTATTCCATATACTGAAGATGAAGATGCATAGATAAATCTTTTAATTTTATGTTTTTTGCAAATTTTAACAAAGGGTTCAAAAGAATCTAAATTTACGGATTTCCCAAGTTTTGGATTTAACTCAAAGCTTGGATCATTAGAAATACACGCTAGATGAATTACTGAGTCACATCCTTGCACCGCTTTTTCAATTTTATTTAAATCTCGAATGTCACCTTTTATTAAAGTAAGATTAGATTTGTTTTCTAACTCATCAAAAACATTTTCACCATATAAAAAAAGATCATAAACAACTACTTCATAATCGTTTTTCAAAAGAGCAGGAATCAGTTTAGATCCAACGTATCCGCCGCCGCCAGGAACAAAAATTTTCATATTCTCTCTCATGTTTTAATTTTTGATTATCAAAAAAATCATGCACTTTTGTAAAAATACATTTTTATACATTTTCTTTTTTTCTGCAATCCTTTATTATATGAACATCTTTCAATGGGATAGTATTGCAATATGTTTATAAAAAAAATTAAATCTAATCCATTATATTCTTATTTAGCCGGAGATAAAAATAAGAATTTATATATTTTTATTCTAAATTTCATTCCTGCAATATTAGCAGGATTAATGGAAGGATTGTCATATGGATGTATTTTAATGTCTGTTAAGGTTTTGAGCAAAGAACCCGTAACCTCTATACCTATCTTTTCTTTTTTAAATGGTTTTATTCAGAGTTTATCACAAAATCGTCAATTTCTATTTTTCATAATATCCGCTCTGATCATTCAATTTATTAGAAGCTCATTTGTTTTTTCTTCTCAATATGTCACGTCTCTAGTTTCTTTAAAAATATCCGTTAAAATGCAAGTTAAAATTTACAAACAAATCTTTAACTTTACCTATCCTTTCGTTAGTAAATATCAAGCTGGAGATCTTATAAAGTATAATACTTCCCCAAGTATTATTCCAGCGGTTTTATCAAATTTAAATAATGGTATAACTTCTTTAATAATGGGATTAATATCACTGATCTGGCTTATTAAAATTGATTATATTTTAACCTCATTTTTGCTCTTTTTTTTCTTCTTTGTTAATGCCTTTTATAAATTACTAATGAAAAAATTAAATAACCTCTCTACAAACTTAACCAAAGATGAAGTAAAGTTTAGCTCCCAAGCAAATCAAAATATAAATGGGATTAAACTAATCCATATGTTTAATCGCCAAAACTCCATAGTAAACAAAACTAAAAATATCTTAACAAAAATTGCTCAAGGTTCTGCTCAAATAAACTTTTGGAGAACTCTAATTCAATCTTTTGGAGAAATAATTGGCATTGTAGTTATTGGTTTAATGCTAATCGTTGGAGCATTATTACTTAGGCATACAGATTCTTTTATTTCTTCTCTTTTAGTGTTTATTTTTATAGCTTATCGCTTATCAACAAGGCTTCAGATATTCATGAATAGTATTGTAGAAATTACCAGTTACAAAGGCCCTCTTCTCAGGCTACAACAAATTCTAAAAGATGATGATAAAGAATACATACCCCAATCAGGTGTAGAATTAAAAAAATTTACTAAAAAAATAAATTTTCAAAATGTGAGCTTTGCATATAATGAAAGAAAAAAACCAGCCCTAGATAATTTTGATTTTTCTTTTGATAAAGGAAAAACTTACGCGATAATTGGAAAGTCAGGAGCAGGGAAATCCACTTTAGTTGACTTACTTTTAAACTTATACCCTCCAACTAAGGGATCTATTATTGTAGATGGATTAGAATTGGATAAAATATCGCTGAGTAGTTGGAGAGAAAAAATTGGAATTGTAAATCAAGATATTTTTTTATTTCACGATACAATTGAAGATAACATTAGATTTGGAAACGACAAAGCAAGCATGGAAGATATCATAAAAGTCTCAAAACTAGCATATGCAGATGATTTTATACAAAAATTACCTGAAAAATATAAAACTATTGTTGGAGAAAAAGGCCAAAAACTATCTGGAGGAGAAAGACAAAGAGTAGCTTTAGCTAGAGCATTAATTAAAAACCCAGAAATACTAATATTGGATGAAGCTACAGCTCAGTTAGATTCACATTCAGAGAAATTGATACAAGATGCTATTGATAATTTAAGAAACGAAAAAACAATAATAATCATAGCACATAGATTATCTACAATTGTAAACGCTGATAAAATTATAGTAATTAATGATGGTAAACTTATAGAAAGTGGCACGCACGAAGAGCTATTAGAAAAAGAAGGTCACTATTCATATTTTTGGAGTATCCAATCTAAAAAGAACAGTATAAGCTCAAAGAAAAATATTTTTGCAGAAGCAGAAAATCTATTTTAATTTAGATTTAATCTTTTCTTCTAAACAAAAAATGTTTCTTTTTTATTTCTTTAGAGTTCTGAGAGCTTTCTAAAAAGCTTGGATATATAAGCAAGAGTTGCTTCATTTGTGAGATTTTCATTAGCAAATACATTTGCATTTTCAGAAATCTTTTTAGCTTTTTTATCATTGTCTTTGAGCCAATGTATTTTAGATATTAGATCTTTATCACTGTCGAATTCTAAATAGTGTCTATCGCTTTTAACGCCTGAATAGTACCACTCTAAATAATTAGAGCTATTTTTTAAGACAACAGAATTTGAGAAAAGCTGCAAAAAAAACGAACCTGGAAAGGCATTGCCATCTATTGATAACAGATATTTATATTTGATCTGTTCTATGGGAGATATTTTTTCTTTTATTTCAAAATTCTCTATTAAGTATTTTTTATTTTCTTCTGATAGCTGAGATATGTTGGAAAAAGAAGCGTCGATAAGATGAGGATAATGAGAAGCTAGCTTTACGATTTTAAGTCTTTCATTTTTATCTAAATCTAAAAATCCTGTAGTAGTTCCCCTCCAAAAAGCCTGGGACTCTTTTTGTTCCCAATTTAAATGTATAGCTGCTTTACTTAATCTATCTAATAAAAGATCATTTTTCTCCATCCATTCTATGTGAGGAAATAAAATAATTTTGTTATTA
>JAAKFW010000159.1 GCA_011064905.1 Candidatus Anoxychlamydiales bacterium
CAATTCACCAGCTAATTGAGAAGATGTTTTATCTCCTTTTAGAACTTTTAGAACAGCTTTGAGCTTGAAATTTGCTGAATATTTTTTTCGTTGACTGGACATTTAAACCTCCGTTTTTTTACGGAAGTTATAACCTTAGCAAATGGTCTAAATTTTGGGGACCATTATAAACCTTAAAAAATTTTTCAATAAAATATCTCAGAAAAAAGCCTTCCATAATTGGAAGGGGTAAACTCCAGTTACTGGTCAGGTTACGAACTTTTGATTGGATTGGCCTTAAAGAAGAAATTTGCAAGTTATTCGTTTTTAGATAGTTAAAATCGGCTTGAATAAATCATATTCCTCTATAGGCATCAATTAGCCTTGGGCTTCATGTGAGATGAATTGCCCATTTAAAAGCCATCTATTTAGATGTGTTTTCAAGAGATTAGTTCGTGTGATTTTGATAAGATTTTATTTTTCTATTCTCCTATCAAGAGAATCAAAAACATTTTTTAATATTTTTTTTGATTCTTCGCTGATCTTCTTTGTATGGCTATTGATTTTTTTAGAAATTTCTAAAAGATTTTTACAAAGTTCATTTAAATTCTTGCTTTGTTTTATATCTTTTCGATTTATACCTAACGATATGCGCGTAATATCAAAGTTTATTTTTCCTAACTCTACATGCAAGTCCATGCATATTTGACTTAAAGAATGATTTGCATCGATAATAAAATCATATTTTTCAAGCAACAGAGATAATGAAAAAAGTCTATCCACCAACAAAGAACAACGATCATAAAATGTCTTGCTATATACTTCAAAAAGTCTAGGATCAGAATAGGAATCAGGTAAAAGTTTATGATAAGCCCGCACCCATCCCAAGCTTTCGTAAATTTCTTCAACTTTCAACTGAAAGAGATCAAATATTTCTTTATTTAACAGGTCTCTTTGTTGATAAATTTGATTATTTCTATCAGCTTTTTTGTCTTTTAAGTACTGTTTAAGAAAAAGGAAATGAGTAACTATACCTGTAAACAACGCAGTATATGTGATATACAAATAAGGTGATAATAGTTTATATAATTCCATTATATCTCTGACTAGAAAGAGTAATTTATTTTGCTTAACTAATAGCATTTTTTAACAAAAAAAGCAAACCAGTCTTTTATAAAAAAGCCTCTCGACTGAGAGGCTCAAAACTCCGGGTGTAAGATTCGAACTTACGACCAATGGATTAACAGTCTAACAATTACGCTCTAAAACCTTACCTAAATAACCTTAAATTAACCTCAACTGCATAGAATAAAAGAGCAAACAAAATCTTACAAGAAAAGATTTATCAATCAAATGCAAGCATTATCAATAGAAGACAATTTTGAATTACGGCTATATTACGTAATTTTTTTACAAAAAGTTAATAGAAAGATGAAATATTAAAAATGGAAGAGATTATTTTTGAAACTTCAAGATTTTGTTAAATAATCATTTGGACTTTGGTAATAATGGGATTAATGATTTTATTTCCTCCAAGGAAATGTAAAACACGATTAAATACAGATGCAGCAGCAACCAATTCGCACTATATTGCTCATTTCAGTGAAGATAAAATTAAAAAGCTGAAAATTGACTATGAGGCAGAGAAACCGGTTTTTTTGGCATTATTTTGCATATTTTTCGATAATTTTTCTCTTGAGATTCTATTTCTTTGAAAAATTCCATCAGCATACCCTTATAGCACTTAAATACTTTTTCTGAGTCAATTAATTTGGGCTGATCTGAATACTTCATTGCACGTTTAATATTATTATCTATTAGAATTTTTCGCTGCACCTCCAAAAAAGGAGTTTTCCCTGTTAAAATAAAAAAACCATTTTCAAAGGAAGGACCATAACCATTTCCTTGCGCCATTACAAATCCGTATTTATCTAAAAATCCAACAGTTCTTTTGTCAAAACACTCAGCAGAAGAAATAGGCTTCATATCTATATCAGCATAAATAAAATATTCAACTTTCTTATTTCTCAACAAGTGATCTCCAATTATTACTCTAAGTAGATCTGCACGAAAATAAACAGAAAATTCTTCTTTAAAAATTTGTGAATTTGATCGAACGAGGTCAATCTCTCGTACATCTTTAAAAATAATTTCTCCATGAGCTACACCTTCTAGGTTTATCTCAAGAGCCTCTTGAGATCCTGTAATAGCTTCAGGAGTTGCCATTTCACTATCGTACCAGATATTTACTGTGCTTCCTAGATTGGCTTTCGCCCATTCAGAAACAGGAATAACAAATTTTGATATAAAATCTGACTTGCATTCTTCTGGCGTATCTCCATCGCCAAACAAAAATTTTTGATCCGGAGAAATCTTTTTTTCATTTATCCACATCAGATTTACTGAATATTGATCACCTCTTACAGGAACATCTGCCGGTTCATAAATAAATGGATTATTCTCTATATAAGCAAAATCATACAATTCTCTTTGTTGTTCCATAGACAATAAAGAAAATTTATCTCTAAAACTTCTATCAGGTTCTATTTTTCTTAAAACTTCTAATATCACTTGATGATAATCATCAAGTTCTACACCTAAACATTTAAATCGATCAGCTATAATATTAATACAAGATGATGGATTTTCTAATAATGCTTGGACAATATTTTGAGCAATCATTTTGAATTCTTGAGAATAACTTGTACTTAATTTTAATAAAAGATCTTTAGACAGCCATTTAATAGCATAAATAAAAAGGTTACATCCTGAAGAATCAACATTTTGTAAAGGATTAAATTTTTCAAATTTGACTCCTAAATCGAGCATTTCCAAAAGAGTTTCCTTTGAAAATTTAAATAATTCTGGAATTCCCTCTTCATCAAGCTCTAAGGTTCGTTCAACAAATTTCTCTATTTTTGCTTCAAAATCTTTATGAAATAATACCTTTGCAATACTTTTTTCATGAGAGATCTTATCTGTAATGTCCATTCCTACTTGACTCATTCTTAAGAGAGCGGTCTCTATTGGGACATCCGATATTATATATGTGCCTTTTTCTTTTTCTTCCAATACAACAAGAGATCCTTCAATCTCTGAAATTCTAATTTCTTTTGAAAAATGATCTTTATCAGAAATAAAAAATACAGGATCTAAATAAACATCGGGATTAATATGATCCATTTCATGTTTTGCACCACTTAAAGTTCTTCTAGAAACTTCATTTGTGATCCTTTCCATTTCTGATTGTAAAGATTCTTCAGAACTTTGTTTTGGTCGATGTTCTGCTATATCAGCAGAACTCAATGCTTTTGCTTTTAATGTTAAAGTTGTCATATTAGTTACTCTTTTAATATGCTTTTATTACTTTTATATTAATAACTATCTTCTTTATATTAATAATTATAGCATTTTTTTTAAAAAAAGTCAATTCTACTAAAGCTATTCAAAAAAAACCTAAGCTATTGCTAATCAATCACATAAAAACGCCAAACTGAAATAAAATAACATATCTACCTGATAAAGAATTATTTACAACTAAAAAAAATCATATAAATCTTCTTACAAATACTTGGAAATAAAAGACTTATATGAAAATGAAACTCGAAATTTTCCTTATTCTGATCAAAATACTTTTTTAAAAATAAATCTTAAATGAAATGAGACAGTTGGAATGTGCACTCTATTTTAAGAAAATCCAGTGCTCCGGAAGGATTATGAGATTTTGAGAAAAAGGCAGTTAAG
>JAAKFW010000016.1 GCA_011064905.1 Candidatus Anoxychlamydiales bacterium
GTTCCCTTTAAAGTGGATCCTGCAGCAACCGTAGTTGCAGAAGATGTAGCAATCGATCCATTAACAACCAAGGTTCCTGCACTAATAGTAGTTGCGCCAGTATAATTATTTGTAGCGCTTAAATTATATATTCCAGATCCATTTTTAGTAACAGCTCCAGGGCCACTGATTTCAGCTGCAATTGTTCTATTATCTGGGGCTGTTGGATTTAAAATAAGTGTGGTTCCACTCATTAAATATACTCCATCACCATCGCTAGATCCTCCTTGAGCTAATGGAAGAGTTCCTCCAGAACCAGCTGCGCCTGCGATTGTAGATTGATTAGAAGTTATATCTGAATTAAATGTTAAACTACCTCTTAAAAAAACAGCGCCTCCAAACCCGGCGCCGCCTCCGCCTCCGCCTCCCGTGCTGGCCGCTCCATCTGAAGTTGCTCCGTCTCCGCCTCCGGTCCCTCCAGCGCCTCCACTTTCATTATTCCCTCCACCGCCACCGCCGCCGCCGCCGCCGCCGCCAAAACCGGTAAGTAAATTTCCATTTCCACCTGTGCCGTTTGTTGCCCCGCCGCCGCCACCTGCAAAACGTCCATCTCCACCGATGCCAGTTGGGGATACAGCTGCGCCAGAACCGCCCCCGCCGCCAAAATCAGCTGTTGCATTTGAGCCAGCGACTCCAACACCTCCAGCTCCCCCTCCAGTTCCAGGTGTTTGATTAGTTGCATTGGAATATAATCCGCCGCCGCCGCCACCTCCAGTGAAATTATTCAAAGCCCCGCTTCCTCCGAGGCCTCCTCCTCCTCCTCCAGCAGCAAAGCCAAGGCCAAAAGCCGTTCCATCGCCTCCGTTTCCACCGGCGGCAGAGCAACCATCAAAAGTTAAATCACTCAAAGTTACAGTTGCACCTGTATTTACAAAAACACCGCCTCCAGCGCTCATTCCTCCTCCTCCTCCAGCCTGTAGTTGTCCATCACCGCCAGAACTTCCTTGAGAGGCACATTCTGTCATATTCAATTCAGAAATAGAAACTGTACCATTTGTAATAACAAAACCAGGAGCTAGCCCTTGACCATTTATAGTCACTCTGCCGGCGGCATTTGTACCATCGATAGTCAAGTTATCTACAATAGAGGGCAAAGCAGAGGCTAAAGAGATTGTTGTAGAACCGGCCAGTAGACTAAACTCAATTGTTTCGCCGGCTACTGGAGCAGTTAAAGCAGCTCTTAGAGTTCCCGCTCCACTATCTGAATTATCTGTTACAGTTATAGTTGCAGCAAAACTTTTGTTAATAAATAAAAAAGCTAAAATGATAAATAAAAGGTTTCTCATTATTTTATTTTTTTTCAAAATACCTATAAAAACAGCACTCCCCCCTTAATTCCTAGATATACTTAATTTATTAATTTTACAAACATTAAATCGCATAAATAAAAAACGCAACAAAAGGGATCTGTTTTTATATCTTTCAAAAAAAAATTTAATAATATAAAGTATTTTATTTTTATTAACGGAGAGATCATATGTTTAAAAAATTACTATTTTTCATGTTTTTTTCTATTTTTACTTCTTTACATGCTCAGGAAACTTGGAATTTTCCAGCTATTTCTATATCTGATGAAAACCAAGATGCAATTGGAGCTCAAGTAGTTATTAATACTAATGATAAAGCAATTGCAAGTTGGCAAAGATCCGATGGATCTAACACCATAATCCAAACAAAATATTCAACAGATGGCGGAAGTTCATGGAGCTCATCTCCAGCTAATCTATCTGCATCAGGTGAAAATGCAGGATCTTCAAAGATTGCTATGAATATTTCAAAAGCTGTAGCTATTTGGCATAGATATGATGAATCGAATTGGATAATTCAAAGTAAATATTCTACAAACGCAGGAACTTCTTGGAGTGAAGCTACAACAAATCTTTCTTCAGTATCTCAAAATGCAAATTCTCCAGAAATTGCTATGAACAATTCTTCTAAAGCAGTTGCAATATGGAGAAGATATAATGGCTCGAATTATATAATTCAAACAAAATACTCAACAGATGGTGGAGCTAATTGGAATGTAACTGCAACTGACTTATCAGTTGTTGGACAAGATAGCTTTGTTCCTAACGTTGTCATCAATGATTCTGATAAAGCAATAGCAATTTGGGGCAGATACGATGGATCTGACTTCAGAATCCAAGTAAAATACTCAACAGATGGAGGAGCTAATTGGAATGCATCACCAATCGATCTATCTGCTTTAGGAGAGAGTGTAGGAGCATGTCAGATAGCATTAAATAACTCAAATGAAGCTATTGCTATATGGACTAGATATGATGGCTCTAATTATATAGTTCAAACAAAATACTCAACAGATGCTGGAGCTACTTGGAGCCCATCAGCGAGTGATTTATCTGATGCCGGACAAGATAGCAGACGGCCTCAAATAGTTTTAAATAATTCTAGCAAAGCAATTGCCATTTGGGAGAGACACTCCGGCTATAATTGGATGGTTCAAACTAAAAACTCATCTGATGGTGGCGCTAATTGGAGTTTAACAGCTACAGATTTATCAGTATCTGGTAATAAAAGCGGGTGTCCCAATATAACATTAACAGATTCTAATAATGCTATAGCTATTTGGAAAAGACACTCCGGCTATAATTGGATAGTCCAAACAAAAGATTCCCAAGATGGAGGCTCTACTTGGAACACATCAGCTACAGATCTATCAACTGCAGGACAAGATGGATATCAACCAGAAATATCCATCAACTCATCTGGTCAAGCTGTTGTGATATGGCCTAGATTTGATGGATTTAAGTGGGTAATTCAAACAATTAATAATTTAACTGCAGCATATCTAGAATCATTAGAGGAATATTCTCAAACAAATTAATTAATTTTTTTTCATTCCTGAGCCCTCCTCTTGAAGGAGGCGGGCTTAGATAAAAATTTTAATGATCGATATTATTGGTCTATAAATGCAAGTTTTGAAATTCTAAGATCGATAGTTTTTGGATTAAATCTAACAATGTCTGATGTAGCTTCAAAATTAACAGCTTGATTTTCATAATCTTTAATAATTTTTTTTCTAAGAGATGCATAGTTTGAGATTTGCTCTAAAAAGTTAGTATTAGATAACCTTAAAATCTTTGGGAAGACAAATTCTGTTTTCTTTTGCTCTTTATTTATCTTAACTATCTCATCTATTTGTAAAATTATCTCTCTTTTACCATAGCTTTGGAGATAAGCTCTGGATGTATCTAACATAGTTATTTTAACAAGATCAGCAAAACCTGAGTTTTTTAATTTACTTAAAATATCCATTGCTAGTTTGGCCTCTTTTGAATCGAGTTTTTCAAAACCTTTAAATTCATTTAAATTTAGAAAAATGGAGCAAAAATTTTGATCTTTAAAAAAGGGATCTTTTGGAAAAATAAAACCATCTTGATCAATTAGAATATTTTCAAAATCATGTAAAATAGCTATTGGTTTTCTAAGTGTATAATCTACAAAAACACAATCCGGTTTCATTTTTTTAACTTTAGCATCTACGATTAATGGGCTAGCTAATAATTTTTTGGTAGCTGCAGCTTCATTAAAAGCAAAAATATTTGTAGGTTTATCAAAAGATAGATCTAGAAGCTCTGCTAAATAATCTACATCTAAATTTACATCTTTTTTATTTTGATAGATTGATTTGATGTTGTATTTTTCAGCTATAAATCTTGTTTGTCGATATTTTTTAATTTTTGAGATCACAACATAATTAAATCCCGAAATTATAAGAGTTGAAAAAACTATCCAAAAAATAGCTTTTGATTTAGGTATTTTTTTACTCATATTTTTTTTTAACTTCTATCTTTTTAGTGTTTTTCAAATATCTTATTTTTTCTATTTCTTTGAAGAGCTAAGATCACAAACTGATCTACCATTTTTTTTCTATCTAAACCTACTAGTTCAAACATTTTTGCAAAGGTGCTATTATTAGAAGAGTAGCCTGGAATTGGATTTATCTCAGAAAATAAGATATTTTCATTCTTATCTATAAAAAAATCAATTCTCGCAAAACCATTTAGTTTTAGAACTAAATATACTTTTTTAGAAAGTTTTTTAATTTTTATTACCATATCTCTATCTAGATTGCTTGGGATTTTGGCTTTTACAATCTTTTTTTTATATTTATTTTCAAAATCGAAAAATTTTCCAGAGGTTAGCATCTCGGCTATTTCACCGATTTCAATATAGTCATTTCCAATTACAGCAGTATGTATTTCTCTTGCATTAATTTTTTCTTCAATAATAAAAGATGAATCATGTTTAAAAACCTTTTCAATTGCATCTTTTAAATCTTTTTTATCTTCAACAACTTCAATTCCTAAACTAGAACCTAAATGATTTGGTTTTAAAATTATTGGAAATTTAAAAAAAACCTCTATTTTTGATAAGATCTCATTTTTATCTTCTCGGTAGTCGATACTATTTACTTCTAAAAAATCTAAGGTGTCAATTCCGATTGCTTTCACAATTGTTTTAGAAAAAGCTTTATCCATTGCAATTGGGCTTGTGAAATAGTCAGAACCTACATAAGCAATATTAAGTGTTTGTAAAAAAGCTCCAATCATCCCATCTTCACCAAGTGGGCCATGCAAAACAGGAAAACAAACATCTAAAGATGTAAGCTCTTTTAAAACTTCTTTAGATAAAAGACCATCTTTTTTAGATTTATTTATCTCTCTTTTTTTAAGATCTGAATTTTCAAAATTTTCATCTAAAATATCATTTTCTTGAATCCAGCATCCCTCTTTAGTTATTTTAAAATATTTTAGATCGTATAAAGATCTATCAAAACCTAATATATAATTTTTTGTAGATCTAATTGAGATGTCATGCTCGTTAGATTGACCACCGTAGATAATTCCGAGATTTATTTTTTTTGAAAATTTTTTAGAAAAGTTTTTAGCAATCTTTCTAATTTTTGAAGAAATATCACCGGCTCCTAGAGTAACAACAACATCGAAAGGATTTAAATTTTTTAATAAATATTTCTCTAAATTTTTATCTTCAATATATTTTACATCTACATCTTGTTTTTTGATTAAATCTACTAAAAGTTTTTCATTGATATTTTTAATTGACGCCTCTGATGCGCTATAGATATCTAAAATGAGCAACTCATCCACATCTCTAAAACTTTTTGTAAAATCATCTAAAAGATCTTTTAGTCTTGAATATTTATGTGGCTGAAAAATAGCTACTAGTCTTCTCTCTTTAATTGAAGATCTAAGAGCTGATAGAGTAGCTTTGATTTCAGTTGGATGGTGAGCATAATCATCAAAAAATTCTATCTTTTGATGATCTAAGATCTTCTCTAAACGTCTTTTTACCCCGGAAAAACTCATAAAAGCATCTCTTATTACTCTTGCATCTATTTTTAGCTGATAAGCTAAACCAAAACAAGATAGAGCATTTAAAACGCTGTGAGCTCCTATTTGATTAATTTTAATATTTTCAAATGTTTTATCAAAAAACCTGATATCAAAAATAGTTTGGAAACCTTTTATTCTAATATTTGTAGCCCTTAAATTAGCTTCTTTGGAAAATCCATAAGATATACCTTTTGGGCTTAGGTGTTTTAAATTTTTATCATCTATACACCAGAGCAAAAGATTTTTATCTTCTATTTTATCAAAAAATTTTATAAATGCTTTTTTCAAATTATCAAAATTTTTCCAGTAATCTAGATGCTCCTTTTCTAAATTTGTAACAATAGCCGAATGAGCTTTATTAGAAATGTTAATAAAAGAGCCGTCGCTTTCATCTGCTTCTGCTATAAAGTATTTTCCCTTTCCTAAATGCGCATTTGTATTTTTTGAATTTAAAATACCTCCTATTACAAAAGAGGGATCTAACTTATTTTTAATGAAAATTTCAGTTAGTAGAGATGTTGTAGTCGTCTTACCATGAGTTCCTGTAACTAATATTATTTTTGAATCAATCATTAACTGATCTAAAAGATCTGATCTATGTAAAATTTTTAAATTTAATTTTTTAGCTTCTAAAAACTCCTTATTTTTTTTATCTATAGCAGAAGAGATAACAACTATATCATTAGAAGAAATATTCTCTTTTTTATGCCCAATTTTTATTTTAGCTCCATTTTTTTTTAGATCATCTATAACAGAGCTTTTTTTGAGATCAGAGCCTTTAACTATATATTTTTTTTGTAAAAGAATTTTAGCAATAGCGCTCATACCAATTCCGCCAATGCCAATGAAATGATATGTGTTTTTAGCTTTTTGAAACATCGATTACTATATCTTTTAAATCTTTTATATTTTTTAGGCTTTGTATAGCTTTAAATTTTTGAATATTTTCTTTAAAAAGACAAAGCTTTTTCTTGTCGTTTTTCAAGTATGATAAAATCTGATTTAAAAGAGTAGTTTTAGATAAGTTATCTTCTTCAATAACGCTAGATGATTTTACAGTATTTTTCATGAAAATAGCATTTTTAAGTTGGTGATTATCTTTTGCTCTTTTAAAAGGCACTAAAATAGAGGGTTTTTCAAAATAGATAAGCTCAGATATCGATGCAGCTCCTGATCTTGAAATAACAAGATCAGAAATTTTATAAAACTTTAAAAAATCCCTTTCAAAGTTACTAACGTATGAAGTTATATTTAATTTATCATAAAACTTTTTAAATATTTTTTTGTTTTGATCTTTTCCAAGTATGTGGATTATTTGAAAGTTTTTTTCTTTTTTAAAGAGATCTTCTATAGTCATCTTAAAATGTCTATTTATGATTTCAGCCCCTTGAGAACCTCCAAAAATTAAAATCGTAAAGTTTTGTTTTTTAAAAGATATATTTTTAAAAAAGTCACTTTTTATCTGATAGGTCTCTATCCAAGGAAGAGGTTTTACTAAAATTTCATTTTTTAATTTGTTTTTTCTTTCAAACTGCACACATAAAAATTTAGCTTTTTTTGCAAAAAATTCATTTACTTTTCCAAGTATGATATTTGAATCAAAAAGTACAATTTTTTTTCTTAAAATACTACTTGCTAAGATAACAGGAAAAGTATGATATGAACCAAAACCAACAACTACATCAGGCCTGTATTTTAAGATAAGTTTTAAGCTTTTAAAAAAACCTATAAAAATTTTAAAAAAAGCGAGGGGAATATTTTTTTTTGTGATTGGAGAAGATAAAACATCTAAATATTTAAATTTATCTTTTGGAAAAATTTTTTTATTCTCTAACCCATAAGCTGCAAAGAAAACATCAATTCCACTTTTTTCTAGCTTTTTAGCTAATTGAATTGCTGGAATTAAATGACCTGCTGTTCCAGATGCGCTAATTAGAGCTTTAATTTTTTTTTTGTGCATTTTTTATTTTTTTTCTCTTTTTCAATGCTAAGAAGCAAAAATATAGCAATGATATTTACCATTAAAGATGTTCCTCCTTGTGAAAAAAAAGGAAGAGTCACCCCTTTACTAGGAAGTAGACCAGAGACTACTCCTAAATTTAAAAACGCTTGAAATGATATCAAAAAAGTTAAAATACATGCTAAATAAAATCCTTTTTTATCTTTAGATTTCATAGCGATTGAAAATCCTGAATATGTAACTAACATATATAAAGAGATTAAAATAGATATTCCCAAAAAACCTACTTCTTCTGCATAAATAGCTGCAATATAATCAGATCTTGCCTCTGGAAGATAATCTAATTTTTGCAGGCTCTCACCGAGGCCTCTTCCCAAAAGCTTTCCAGAGCCAACTGCTATTTTAGCTTGGTAAGGTTGATGTCCTTTTCCTTTTAAATCCGCTTCTGGATGTAAGTATACAGTAATTCTATTTCTAACATGATTCATATTATATGCAGCAAAAGTAGCTAAACAAATTATAACTAAAAGAGGCATCGCCCAATACAGAAAACGTATCTTTGTCAAAAAAAACGTAACAGCTAAAGTTGTTAAAATTATTACAGTAGTTCCGGTATCTGGCTCCATTAATATAAGTGTAATTGGCACTAAAGAGATTAAAATTACCTTTAAAAAAGCATTAAAATCTAATTTTTTTTTTCTTTTTGTTATTTCACTTATAAAAAATATCGGGATTATAAACTTTGCTATTTCTGATGGTTGGAATCCTAAGCCAGCAAAACTTATCCATCTTCTAGCTCCATTAATAGTTTGACCAATTTTTGGAGAGAAAACCAATAGAAGAAGTATAGTGCATCCTAATAAAAGATAAGGGCTACTTTGAATAATTTTTAGATAACCTATTTTCCATACAATAAAACCGATCACTATAGCAATTAGACCAAAAATCAGCTGTTTTACTAAAGCAAAATGAGTGCTAACTTCTAATGATCTTGATAAAACTTCAGCTGACGTGGTATTAAATACCATCAGAAGACCCGAAAAAAAAATACATGTTGTACTAACGATAAGAAGAAAAGTTGTTTTATTCATTATTATCTAATTCTTAATTTATCGCCGGGTTTCAGTCTCCTTGCCTTTTTCTCATCTAAATTATTTAACTTTAAAAGATCAGTTGGCTTCATTGAATGTTTTACAGCAATGGTGTATGGATTATCTCCAACTTTTACTACGTAAAACTCATGCCTTTCAAATGCTTTTCTCTCTTCTAATTTTAAAGATGGGATGGGATTTGATTTTTGACTCTCTAGATTTATAGGTATCAAAAGTTTTTGACCGATTCTTAAGAAGCTATTTGGAAGATTATTTAAATTTGTAATATCTGATATTCTTATATGATTTGTTCTAGCTAATCTTTCTAAAGAATCACCACTTTTAACAGTGACTTCAAAAACGTTCTCTAATATTTTTTCATCTGTTATTTCATTTATAGCTTTTGCAATTTGGGGAAGTTTATATACAATTTTTTCTGCTTCGCTATTATAAATTATTTTGTTTTCAGTTGCATCTTTTTTCACTTCTTCTTTTTCTTCCATTAAAGAAGCAAATTGTTTTTGTATATCCGGTTTTTCTAAAGCATTTGAAACATTTTCTTCTTTAGCATCTACATTATTTGCCAGCATATTTTTAGCTTGCAAAGCATCTTCTACAAGAGCTTTATTCACTAATTTCGGCTCTTCTAAAGTACTATTTTTGGTAATGGCTGTTGTAAATAAAACAGCGAGCAGAGCTGCATTTACCAGCACTGAAATTATAATGGTATCTCTTCGAGACATATTATTTATCCCCCAATATACTTACAAATTTTTTAAAACTATCTCCTCTATGCTCAAAATTTTTAAACATATCAAAACTCGAGCAGCCGGGAGAGAGTAAAACTCTATCTTCTTTTTTTGCTAAACTAAATGCTTTTTCTATAGCTGTTTTTAAATCTTTTATTACTTGCACTCTACATCCTATCAGTTCTTCTTTTATTTTTTTTGAGCTCTCCCCTATAGCCAAAACATATTTCACATTATCTTTAAAATGTTTATTCCAAATTCTATAGCTAAACCCTTTATCTTTACCGCCCACAATTAAAATAATCGAACCTTTTATTTTTTTTACAGCATAAATTACTGAGTGTGCATTTGTAGCTTTGCTATCATTGTAGAAATATACACCCTTTATTTCACGAACAAATTCCAGTCTATGCTCTAGCGATTTAAAAGTCTTTATAGCACATAAGATATTTTTTTTAACTATTTTAAAATCCAAACAAATTTTTATAGCAACATCTTCTATATCTTCTTTAACTTCTTTTATATTAATTTTCGAATTATTTACAATAAAGGTTTTTAAAACTTTTTTTGTAACGTATAAATTTTTCCTGTTTTTCAAACATTTTACAATTCTTAATTTTGCGTCTACATAAGCCTTAAAATTTGGATATCTATCTAAATGGTCTTCTGTGATATTTGTAATGATCGCTGCATCTAAAAATTTTGTTTTCATTTTTTCTAATTGAAAGGAGCTAAGTTCTAAAATAAAAGTTTCTTTTTGATTTTCTACATTATTATTTTTTAAAAGGATCTTCGTTAGATAGGAGGTAAAAGGTATTTTAATATTCCCTAAACTTTTTGCTTTGATTTTGTTTTCATTTAAAATGTGTTCTATTAGTTTTGTTAGAGTTGTTTTTCCATTCGTGCCCGTTATTCCTATGATTTTATTTTTGTAAATTTTATTTTCTTTTAAAAATCTAGCTCCTAACTCAATTTCAGAAAAAATCTCGATCTTATTTTTTTTTATGATTTTAACAATTTTAGCTTCTGGATTAAACCCTGGAGAAATTACTGCTTTTTCAATTTTATTCAAATCTGAAAAGTTTTCTATAAAATCTTTAGAGTTAAAAATTTTAACATTTTGTTTTTTTAATAATCTTATCTCAACGTCCTCTTTTAAGTTATCCTCTATAGCTATTACCCTTATATTTTTTCGTTGATTTAATAAAAAAAAGCTAGCTGCCCTACCGCTAAGAGATAATCCTAATATTAAATATATATTTTTCATAAATTTTTAGATTTCTTGAATTTATTGGAATTTTAATGATGCTACGCCTATTAATGCAAGTAAAAGACCTATTATCCAAAAACGAATAACAACTTTTGATTCCGGTAGGCCTTTATACTCAAAATGGTGATGCAAAGGAGAGCATAAAAACACTCTTTTTTTATTCCTATATCTATAACTCAAGACCTGCAAAATAACTGAGAGAGCCTCTACTACAAAGATTCCACCGATAATCGCTAATAAAAACTCACGCCTAAGAAGTATTGCACTAACCCCTATAACGCCTCCCAATGCAAGAGATCCTGTGTCTCCCATAAATATTTGAGCAGGAAAGGAATTATACCATAAAAAGCCCAAACAGGCTCCTGTCATTGCAAATAAATAGATAGCAATCTCACCGCTATGTTCTATGTACAAGATATTTAGATACCTTGCCATTTGGATATGGTTTGATAAAAAAGCAAATAAAGCGAGTGCACTTGCTACCATAACAAGAGACCCGGCAGCGAGGCCATCTAGTCCATCAGTTAAATTAACAGCATTTGAGGTTCCCGTAATTACAAAAACCATCAAAAGAAAAATTAAAATTATAAAAAATCCCTTTAAAATGATCGGTTTTTTATAAAAAGGAATATAAAATCTTGAAAAATACTCTTTAGCAGTTAAATTTATAGGTTTTGAGATTGCAGGGGTTTTTATTGTTTTAATTATTTTAGCATTATTATTTGAAATATTTTCTTTAGCTAAAACTCTCTTCGGAAACTCTTTTTTTGTGAACCTATCAGGACTCGGCCATAGAAGATATAAAGCAATAAAAACTGAAAATATTAATTGAAACAAAAACTTTAATTTAGAGGGAAGACCTTTTGAGTTTTTATGTTTTAATTTCAAATAATCATCTATTGCGCCAATGAATCCAAGGCAAAGAGTTGTAAAAAGTAAAATCAAAGTAAAAACATTTGTTAAATCCATCCATAAAAACATAGAAATTAGCATTGAAAACAAAATCAAAATACCTCCCATTGTGGGAGTATCTTTTTTCTTTTCATGAAGTTCAGCAAGAAGAGGACAAGTCTCTTTTGTTCTAATCTTTTGTCCTATTTTCAAAGTATATAATTTTTTGATAACAAAGGGGCCTAAAAAAATGGTAATAATCAAAGATGTGATTGAAGCTAGCATCATTCTTGTAGATGCATATGTAAAAACACTTGGAATATCGCTATTAAAAAGCTTAAATAAATATTTTATGAGTATTAGCAGCATTTTTTTATCCTTTTAAAGCAAGAAAACCTTTTTCACTACGAATGATGAAAAGACTTCTTAGCTACGCTTTTTGTAGCCCTCTATCATGATATGATAATAAAAAAATATCATCAATTTAAAAACTCAAAAATTTTTTCCATTTTCAAAAACCTCGAGCCTTTGATTAAAACTACATCATCTTTTTTCATAATTTTTTTAAGATTTTTAGCTATATCTTCTAAGCTTGAATAATTTTTGATATTTTTAATATTTTTAAATTCTTCACCAATACATAAAATCTCATCTACATATTTTTTGGCCTCATTAATTATTTTTTCATGAACTCTTGAAGATAATTTCCCATAAGATCTATGAGAGCCTAAAACAGCAATTTTTTTTCCTTTTGTTTTGGGCAAGTTTTTTAAAGCTGCAAAAGTAGCATCTGGGTTACCATTGTAATAATCTTTAATAAATAATACATCTTCGATTAAAACCTTTTCAAATCGAATATCATAGGCTTTTAAAGTTTGTAATTTTTTTAAGATATTGTTAAATTTTTCACCTGCTAATCTACAAATAGAAATCGCTGCTAAAGTATTTTCTAAAAGATGGCTCTCTTTAAAGGGCAGTTTCTCTATTGCATATTTTTTTCCGTTTTCATAAAAATCTAAATTTTCAACATCTAAATAAAAAGTGGCTGTTTTATCCTCTATTGAATACGTTAAATAATTTTCATCTTGAAAAGATTTTAGTTTTTTTAGCCTTTTATTTATCAGTTTTATCTTCGTTCTTTCATTTATAAAAATCTCTTTTTTAGCTCTAGCTAATACTTCTTGGCTACCTACATCTCCTGCAAAGGTTGCTATTTGTGTGATTAATGCAATATCAGGTGAAGCTATTTTTTTAACTAGTTTTTCAATCTCACCTATTTCATCCATAGCCATTTCTAGAACTAAAAAATCAACATTTTTATCCATGTTCAAAATAGCTATTGGAAGCCCTGCTTTTGAGTTATAACTCTTCAGGGTTTTAGATACTCTATACTCTGATTTTAAAAGAGTATATATAAACTCTTTTGTAGTTGTTTTTCCAGAAGATCCTGTTATCCCTATTATTTTAGCTGGACTTTTCTTAAGCCCTTCTCTTGCAAGAGCTTGCAAAAACTCTAGAACATCTTCAACTATAAGAGTCTCTAAATCAAGGTCTTGCAAATCAACTTTAACATTCTTATTAACAATAGCTAATTTTGCCCCCTTTTTAGCCACTTCTTTTAGGTATAAATGGCCATCTGTTCTCTCACCTTTTAAAGCAAAAAAAATAGTTCCCTTTTTTACTAACCTACTATCTATCTGATAGTCAGTTTTTTGCAAATCCAGCACTTTTTTTATCTTCTTATCCATCTGATAATCAACCGTTTAAACTTTCAATGAAAGTTAATAAATAATTAAGATTTTATTGCTATTATATTAAAAAATATATTATAATAATAATAGGAATTAATAATAAAAAGATATAATTTTATGACATCATCAGTAACACCAGATTCATCAAGGCCATCTTCAGATCCGGCAGCTTCTGCAAGACCAGAAGATGTAAGCGCTGATTCTAGCGTTGAAAAAGCTAACAAAGTTCAATCTAAGATAATCCTTACTAGCAGTGACTTATCAGCTACGCTTAATCCTAATGATACTGAAATAACTTTAAAAGAGGTTAAGGATAAACGAAAAAAACGAAAAATTGGCGGTCAAAAAATCAAGGAAATAACTGCTAGAAAACCTGGAGAAAAAAAACCTGTAGATGTCTCTCCAACTGAGTGGAAAACTCTAACAAAAGTAACAGATAAAGCCAAAGAAAGATTTTGGCCGGAAAAACACTGGAAAAAAGCTCTCTATTCCCCTGTTAGTATTTTTGCA
>JAAKFW010000160.1 GCA_011064905.1 Candidatus Anoxychlamydiales bacterium
AAAAATGATTAAAAGGCCTAAAACAATTGTACGTTTTTCAAACTTACAGAAAAGTTTTTCATACCAAGACTATATAACTTTTCCATAATTTTTTTATCAGAGATCATTTCTCCACACAAAAATACAGGCTTTTTAAAATCGTTAGCAGCTTTTATAATCATTATAAATAATTTTTCTAAAGCCGGATGAAACTCTTTTAAAGAGATTGTATCAGAGGCAAAAGTGTATCTTGAAAGATCGTTAGTACCTATTGATAAAAAATCAACTTCCCTTGCTATTTCATCTACCATTAAAGCAGCTACAGGAGTCTCAATCATCGATCCTATTTTTATAGTAGATGGAGATATTTTCAGTTCTTCTTGCAAGGATTTTATGATTTTTTTAATCTGAATTATCTCAGATAAATCCTTTACAAAAGGAATAAGAAGATAGATATTTCCAAAAAGGGAAGCTTTTAAAATAGCTGTTATCTGATCTTTTAAAATCTTTTGATTTTTTAAAAGAAGAGCTGCCCCTCTTGTAGAGAAAAAGCAAGTTTTATTACTTTGTATAATATTATAAAAATTCTTGTCTGCACCTAAATCAAAAAGACGAATAACAAATGGGCGATTTTTTAAGTTTTTAGCTGTTTTTTTATAAACATCTAATTGCTCTTTTTGAGAAGGAATTTGTTTTTTAAAAAATAAAAACTCTGTTCTAAGTAGGCCAATTCCGGATATCTTTTTATCGTTTATTTTATCTAACTCTTTAAGAGAAGAAATATTTACAAAAATACTTATATCTTTTTGAAGCTTAATTTTTTCTTTTGTTTGAAATGATTCTATAAGAGCTGGAGCATTCTTATATTTTTCATATGTTTTTTTTGTTGGATTAATTATCACTTTTCCTTGGAGAGCATCAACTATCATATCTTCCATATTGCTATTTTTTATTTTTTCAATATCAATATTTGATACAAATGGAATGTTTTTAGATCTAGCAATTATAGCTGCATGAGAGCCGTAGCT
Organism: Candidatus Anoxychlamydiales bacterium; assembly: GCA_011064905.1. Taxonomy (GTDB): domain Bacteria; phylum Chlamydiota; class Chlamydiia; order Chlamydiales; family SM23-39; genus JAAKFX01. Next base: position 1,008 of record JAAKFW010000160.1, read on the forward strand.
AGTTATAACGCTTATAAATGCTGAGATTTTTGATGAATCTGTCTCAAAGATATCTGAAGGAATAATTTCATCTGAAATAATTATCGATTTTTTTTCCATGCTTTGTAAAAGATCCGTTTTTGAAGATTTTATATTTCTTAAGACTCTTTTAAACACATCTGAGATATCACTTACTTTTTCTTTAAAAAAGGGATCTTTAATCCTGTTTTTATATTCATCGAGCAAATCTTTTAAAATTTTGTGGATGCTTTTGTTTTCTTTTTTTATTCTATTTACAACTTCACTTAAGATAACAGGATCACTTAAAATCTCTAAATGAGTATTTAAAATATCAAAAGTTATTTTAAGTTTATCATTAGCAAAGTTTTTTTTGATTTCTAAAACCTCTTTTTTACTTTTTTTAATAGCTTTTTCAAATTTTAAAATTTCTAGATCTATATCTTTTTTAAGATAAGAGTTTTCTTCAAAAATATTTTGAGAATTCAAAAAAACCGGTTTACCAAAGCCAATACCCTGAGATAATATTTGCGCTGATAAAACTATTTCATTAGCTAATGACATTTTCCTCTCCAAATCTTTTTTCAAATTTTTTTGTTAGTTTTTCCATGAGCTCTTTAGCATTTGGGCCATCTATTGTAACTAGAATTTTAGCATTTTTTTTAGCAGCAAGCATTAATATACTCATAATACTTTTTGCATTGATTGTCTCTTTTTTGTAAGAGAAACTAACTTCACATTTTGTGTTTTGAAATAGCTTTACAATTTTAGCTGCAGGTCTGATATGCAAGCCTAAATCATTTTTAACTTTTAAGGTTTTAGTTAATCTCACTTGGATTTTTCCTTTCTGCAAGCTTCTCAAGCAGTTTCATATTAAATTCTTTAGCAGAATGATAACCACTACTTTTTAATCTTTGATTAAGCGTTAAAGTCTCTATCAATAGCACTATGTCTCTACCTGGATTTACGGGAACTAGATGAAAAGGAATATTTACTCCTAAAATATCAGTATAATTATCCGTTAATCCCGTTCTATCATAAAAATGATTTGGATCAAACACTTCTAATTTGATAACAATATCTAAAACTATATCTGGCCTGACACACACAGCTCCATATAAATGAGCAACATTTATAATACCAATGCCTCTAACTTCCATTAAGTGTCTAGTAAGTTCAGGTCCTGATCCTACAAGAACATTTTCATCTTTTTTTCTAATTTTAACAACATCATCAGAGATTAATCTATGTCCTTTTTCTAAAAGGCCTAAAGCAGCTTCGCTCTTTCCAACAGACGACTCTCCTTGTATTAAAACTCCCATTCCAAAAACTTCAACTAATGTGCCATGCATTGTTATGGTTGGAGAAAACTCATAACTCAAAGCAATAATCATTTTACTGATAAGAGCCATAGTTTCTATCTCAGATCTAAAAAGGGCAATCGAATTTTCTTCGCAAACTATTTTTAATTCTTTTAAAGGGATTATTCTTCCAGAAACGATAACTGCAGGAGTCTCTTTTGTTAAAACTTCTCTAAGTCTTATTAGTCTTTTTTGAGAAGATAGATCTTTTAGATATTGAATCTCACTTTTTCCAATAACTAAAATTCTATGAGATTTATAATTCTTAATATATCCGGTTAGGCTAAGACCCGGCCTATGCACTTCCGGCTTTTTTATTCTTTTTTTTAAGCCTGTTTCTATTGCAAATAGCTCTATCTTTAAACTGTTTTTGTATTTTTTATAAAAATCTTCAACTCTATAAATCATTTAAATCTATTACCTCTAAATAAAACATCAGCCAATCTAAAAAAGTTGGAAAGCTCAAACTTTCAAATGAACTATTTTTGTAGCTTGAAATAGTACTATCCACATAAGAAAAACTCACATTTCCCATCTCTGAAATTGGATACCAAGAAGCTAAAAAACATTGAAAATCCATCTGATCAAAGCTTTGATAAAAAAATATTAGATCATTAGGATCTATAAAACTTGAGTCTGATTTTATTGTTTTATTTTGAGATTTTGTAAGTTCCCTTAAGTGATTTGTGATTTCAAAAATATTTTCAGCTTCTAATATCCCTGTATCTGAATTTTTAGCAAAACCTGAATGTATTTTTAAAAATTTTAAAAAATCTCTTGGTAAAACATTTTTAAATTTAGCATTAATTTGAGAAATAGTTTCATCATCTAGAGGAGGCTGACCTCTAAAAAAAGTTGAATCATTTTGCATGCTATAGACAAGCTCAACTTTATATGGATGATTTTTTTTCTTTGTTAAAACAACAGATACATCTTCTAGTTTTAAAAAAAAGTCATAGATTAATTGATAAGTATTCGGAGTGTAGGGAAGCGTTTTTAAACAAAAATCAGTAGAGAAATCTACGCGATCTTTAAGACTTAAAGAAGAGAGTTCATGCCAAGCTTTTGGAAAGTTTTTTGTGAGTTTTTGAAGATCATCAAACGTGTGCGTTTTTGGATCGACTACAATAACATCATCAAACCCACTATTTTGATCTTTCTTAAAATACTTAAAAGCCAAACGATTCATCTTTTTTCTCGCAAGGAAACCCTGTCCTTTAGGTCAGGGAGGAATTGCGAGCGCCAAGTTAAAACAGTCTTCCTAGCTTGCATCCGGCCTATGTTTTTCTTAATGTTTACACTATCAGAGATGATAGTTCCATTGATGTCTGAAATTGCAAAGAAGCCGGAGCTTCT
>JAAKFW010000161.1 GCA_011064905.1 Candidatus Anoxychlamydiales bacterium
AATAGAGTAATCTATTTTCCCTTTTTGACGTTTATCTGATAGCTTTGCAAAAAGTTCAGGTAACTTTATATGTTTTATAAATCTTAAAAAAGCTGCAATGCCATTTTTTTTTGTGGAAATTTTTCATTTATTTTATAATTATTTTGATCATTCATTTGATTATCCTTTGCTATTGGTGTAATGTTTTTAGCAAAGGATTTTTTTATTTTTGACTTTTGTTGTCTATACAAAAGTAATAATATTTTTTTTAAAAAAATTATTTTTCTCTATGAAAGTGCTTTCACCCATAATTGCTGACATAGGGCCACCTTCAAACGTATTATTTTTTGTAATTCTATATTTCATACCTAAAAAGATTTCGCTATATTTGATTAAAGCGCCGAGTGGTGCTGCCAGCCACACCCAAAAAAGAGAGCCTGGGCATCCAATTTGAACAGCTGTGATAATTCCAACAACATTGCCAATACCGACCATACCACCAACTGAGCTAAAAAATATTTTTAAAGGATGAATCCCTTTACTTTGATCAAAGTTTCTTCCAACTTTGAAAAATTCATAGATGATATCTTTAATTTTCAAAATCTGGAAGAATTGAAATTTTATAGATAAATAAATCCCCAAAAAGGCAACTAGCAAAAATCCAACATATCCCCAATAGATTGTATCTAAATAATTTTTATCTTACCTACATATATTCTATGCAATTTCCATTACAAGCTTTCCTTTCACTCTAGAACTTTCTAAAAGACCGTGAGCTTTTTTTACTGTTTTTGCACTTAATGATCCAAGACTTAATATCTCAGGCATTTTTAAAACACCATCTTCTATAAACTTCGTAATTTTTGATAAATATTGTTGATAAATTAGATAGCGCCCTCTATCTTCGCTATGAAGCTCTGCACCTACAAAAACTTGGGTAACTGTCATGTTTTTCATAAAAACAGGACCACCCCAACCCGGAGTTTTAAATTTCTCATCTTCAGGAAGAATTGTTACTAGGTTTCCTGAACATTTAGTAAGTTGAATACAGAGTTCTTTTGCATCTCCCCCTATAAAATCTAATGTCGTATCGAAAGGAGAATTGTCATTCATTTTAATAAGCTGTTGTTCACGTTCTGTTGTTGATAAGCCATCATATATTAGTATATTTTCCGAAGGAATTTGCAATTTTTCTTCTATAAATTGTTTACTTGTTTCATCTTTGGCAACTGTATATATTGCCTTTACTTCTAAATGTCTTAAAAATTGAACTGCAAATGAACCAACGCCGCCGCCTATTCCTGTTAAAAAAACAGTATCTCCTTTTTTAACAGCATTTGAAGCAATAATTGCTTTGTATGCTGTTAATACAGCTAGAGGAACAGATGAAGCCTCTTTAAATGAAATGTTTTCAGGTTTTTTATGTACAAGTTCTTCTATAACACATGTATATTCAGCATTACTTCCATTTGAACACTTTACAAAGGACATACCATAGACAGGGTCTCCCTTTTTTAAAGATGATGCATATTTTCCTACTTCATTTACAACTCCACTAAAATCTTCACCTAAGATAATAGGACAAGAACCTCCAAATTCTCCTTTTCTAATTTTGCATGATACTGGATTAAATCCTGCATAATTAATTTTCACTCTTATTTCTCTTTCTTTTGGTTCCGGAATTTTTGTTTCCGCATCTACCAAACCACTTGTATCTCCAAATTTATTTACTTGAACTACACGCATCATAAGAATTTTCTCCTTTTAATGAATTTACTGGATTATCATCGTTATTTGATCTATTAACTTGTTGATAAAAAAATTTACACCATTGTTTTACAGATGAAAAAGTGTTTAATTCCAATACTTCTTTGACTGTAAACCATCCAATATCGCTAGCCTCCCTCTCCGAAATCATAAGTTCTTGTTTGACCAAAGGCTCTCCCAAATAGATTATATCGACATGATCCCTCTTATCAGGATCAATAACATTCAATTGAATGCCATAAGGTGTCATCAGACCTCCATCGACATCGCTTTTATCTCCTTTAAGCTCTATTTTTATACCGGTTTCCTCTAAACATTCCCTTAATGCGGCTTCATCCGGAGTCTCATGCCGATCCACCTTGCCACCGGGGGGAACCCAACATTTCAGTTTTCGATTTAGTAACATCAGAAAACGACCTTCACAAATTACATAAACTGTAACACAAAAAAAACGCTGTATCTTGTCATCGATCATGCGTTGAATATTTTTTAAAACAAATAAACGATCTTCATTTTTTTTTACATCTTTTGCTTCCAAAAGCCATTCCTTTTCAGAAATATTAGGAGTTAAACCAAATTTTAAACTCTTTGGCTCCACCTCTCTTATCTTTGTTTCACCCTTGTAATTTTGATATTCAAATTTTAGATTTTTCATCTTTTTTCTCCTTACAAAGCTTTTTTAATCCATAAAAATTTTCTATTAATTGAACTATTTTTACATGATGATTGAAATGGTTATCGATAAATTCAAAATCATTTACAAATTTAATATACTGCATAATCATTTTTTTTCTAAAATCGGATTTTTCATTTGCAAATTTTTTAATAACAACTCCTTTTCTATCAAAAATGGTATATTGTCTAGGAGTTAATAAGATAGTTCCATCTCTTCCATTAATTTCAAACTCTTCTTTTTTTATTGAACTGTGACGATTCAAATTAACAGTTCCATGAAGTCCCTTTTTTTTATAATCTAGAATAATTGAAATTGAATCTTCAAGATTCTCATATTTCATAGCATCATAACAATAAGAAACGGTTCCCATTAAATTGGATGGTTCCCCAAAGAATGAAAGTAGAATATCCAAAACATGATAACCCATGTCCATTAATACCCCCCCCCTGGAAGATTCATATTCCGACCGCCACCCTTGGGTAACTTCAGGGATTTTGAGAGAATAATTATATTGGTAGGAATATACCTTTCCAATTAATGGCAGGTCTTGTTTTGCATTTATGAAAATAGGATTATATTGTCTTTGAACAATCGTAAAAAACTTTAAGTAATCCAAAGACTTATATTGATTAATTTCCGAAGTACTTAAAGCCAGAGGTTTTTCTTTGATAACAATTTTTTTATTTGCGAGAAGTTGCAACGTTATGTGGTTATGTAAGTTATGCGGAACACAAACTAAAGCCATATCAAAATCAGAGTTTTTAATCGCAGATTCTACATTTGAGAATAACGCTCCCTCGCAACCTTTGTAGAGAGATTTCATCTTTTTTAATTCAGGATCAACAAAACCTGAAAAAATCAGATCATTTTTTAAAAGCGAATGATATTCAAGACTCTGATGACCGGCTGCCCCGACCAATAACACTCTTGGAGGAATAACCTTTGAAGCAACCATTATTTCACCACATTTAAGACTTTTTAAGTAAGACTGTAAAAATATACCATCTTTTCGCTTTAACATCAAAAATTATCTTTTAAATGTAGGAACAAAGTAGTTAGTAGTTGTGTCCTAATTCTCATAAGTTAAAATGTGTGAGCCACGAAGTGCTTTATTAACCAGTCGCCTGGAATGGCGATCAGGGAAAGGAATACCCATCCGTCCCTGTACCGAGTCTTGGATACAGTGAGGTAACGAGCTGGATTAAGCGTAGACAGGAAGATTGTAGGCCGTAAGCGGAAGCGAGCGATAGAGCCTCGAA
>JAAKFW010000162.1 GCA_011064905.1 Candidatus Anoxychlamydiales bacterium
GGTAAACGAACAAAACGAGCTTGAAATGAATCTCAAGCTTGTGGAATCTTTACATAGATATATCTCTACAGGTGTTAGCTATGCTACAGTAGATGGCTTTGGAGTCTCTCTTAGTTGGGCTAATAGGAACTTTAGATCTCAAGGTGAATTACTCGCTATTGATGCAAATGTAGCTCAAAGATTAATTTTGGGTGTTGCAACTTATAAAAAACCGGATTTTTTAAGAGTAGATCAAAACTATGTTTTAAGATCAGAAGCTTCTAGAGAAAAGATTCCTGCATCTTATACAGCATTTATCTATTCTATGGAAAATAGAGTAGATAGAAAATTTTCAAAAAGAATAAAGGGATCATTTGGTTTTAGAGCGGAGTATAATGAGATCACAAGTAGCGCTAACAATGGAAACTTTTTATTACTCTCTCTTCCTGCTTTTTTAAAATTTTCATCAGCAAACAATCTTTTAAATCCAACACATGGTCAAACAATAATTTATAGAGCTCAGCCCTTTAAAAATACGATAAATTCATCTAAATACTTTTTTAAACAGACTCTTATATATAATTTATATATTCCCTTGGAAAAAAATAGAAATTTCATATTAGCAATTAGAATGACTCTAGGCTCAATTTTTGGCGCAAATGTTTTTGATCTTCCATTAACAAAACTATTTTTAGGGGGATCGGATGATGATCTAAGAGGATATAAATATAGAACTGTGAGTCCTTTAGATAGCAATAACGATCCAATTGGAGGAAGATCCTCTATCTATTTTACTTTTGAACCTAGAATTAGACTTAGTGAAAAAATTGGGTTAGTACCTTTTACGGATCTCGGAGTTGTATCTTTTAAAGAGTATCCATCTGTTAATGAAAAATGGTTTAAATCTGTAGGTATTGGACTTCGTTATTTTTCATTTTTTGGGCCGATAAGATTAGATATAGCTTTTCCATTAGATAGAAGAAGAGCTATAGATCCTAGTTATAAAATTTATGTAAGCGTAGGACAAACTTTTTAATTATGAAAAAGAAAAAAAAGCATCACAAAGTAATTTATTACCTAAGTATTTGGATAGTTATATTTATTTTTATAGCTATATCAGCCTCTATAATTACGCTTCAAACAAGCTATGGGAAAGCAAAAATAAAAAAAGCAATGATAACTTTTGCTGCTAATAATGGAATAGAGCTGAAGTTTGATAAAATAGATGGCATTTTGCCTTTTGAGTATATACTAAACACAGTGAGCCTTGAGACTCAAAACGCTAAATTGGATATTGAAGAGCTAAGTTTTAGAATTAAATTTTTACCTCTTTTGAGAAAGACTTTAAGTTTCACGAGCTTTCAAGCAAAGAGTATTAGAGTTGAGAAAAAAACATCTATAGCTAACCAAGATATTAGTAATGCAAAAGAGGAAAATATAAACGAAAACGAAAACGAAAACGAAAACGAAAAAACTGGTGATGATAAGAGCCCAATTGATAATATTTTCTTGGTATCGCTTCCAATAGAAATTAATTTCGATAACATCAAATTAAAAGATTTAGAAGTGAAGATAGATGATACTCTTTTAAGCTTAGATATTTCTGGAAAAGCGAAACTTTTAAAACGTTCAAAAGCTTTAATTCTTGATTTAAATATTCAAAGAAAAGATTTTAAAAAATCATATTTAGACATTTTTTTAAAAGCTTATAAAAAAGATAAGTTTTTCAAAATAAAAGCAAATTTATATGTAGCAACATCTAAAGTTTTATCTCCATTTTATCAAAATGATAGGGACTTTTCTTTTAATATAACTGTAGATAGCAGAGGTAATTTTACTTCTCTTGGCAATATCGAAAATCAAATCTTTACAAAACTAGAGGGAAAAACAAATGGCAATATTTTTAAAGTTGATAATATTCCTTCTTTTTTAAATCTTGAGTCTAATTTTTCATTTGAATTTTCAATGCTCAATGACTCGAGTATAAATATTTCCAAAGGATTTTTAAAAAATGATTTTTTCGAAATATATCTAGATGCTCTTATTGATAAAAACTCTATCATACAAAAAACCAATTTAACTCTTAGAGTGGATGAACTAAAAAAAATCAATGCAGATCTTTTTGGATCTTTTCTCTCCAAAACAACTTATGAAAATAAAAAACTAGAAACTCTTTTTGACTTCAAAGATTTCTCAATATCTGATGTGTCATTTGTAGATTTTAAAGGAAATTTAAATGGAGCTTATTCAAACGATGCACTACAAGCTAAACTCACATCAAGCGCATTTACATTAAACGAAACTTTTAATATTTCAAGTGATTTAAAATTTGAGAATAAAATTTTAAATATCTCAAATTTAAATATAACTTCTCCCTCTATTAAGCTTTTAGCAAATTTTGATCTGAATTCTTCTTTAAATTTAATAGGCAGGGGGAATATTAATTTTAATGATTTAGCGCCAATTGAAGTTTTATATCCAAAAAGACTTTTCAATGCCGCAATAGATGTAAATTTCAACTTTAGTGAAAAATTTGAAAGTGAACGAAAATTTCAAAGTATCTATTTAGATATCTCAGCTCAAAACTATTTTTTTGAAACTCTCTACGGCAATAGCGCAAAAATTTACTTAAGTATAGATAATCCCTTTTCAAAACCAATATTTGATCTTAACTCAACTTTTAATGATTTAAAATATCATGATTTAAAAATAAGTGAGATAAATTTTTCAACCAACACGAAAGAAGAGAATTGGCCATATGAATTAAAACTTATTGCTAATTTAAAAAAACCAATTGAGTTAGAGTCTGAAGGCTTTTTTAGAATTTATGAAAAAGATTTTAATTTAAATATCCAAGATCTTAAAGGAACTCTTTTTTCAGATAGTTTTATTTCACCAAAGCCAATTTTAATTGCTGCCAAAAAAGATACATTTCAAATTAGTGATCTTGACATTGAATTTGCTTCCTCTTCTATTTTAGCAGATATAAATTTTACAAATAAAAAATCTACTGCAAAAGTTACTCTAAAAAACTTTCCTTTAGATTTTCTATCTCTCAATCCTTTAGATCTAAATGTTACAGGATATGTTGATCTTAACTTTGAAATAGAAAAACAAAACACAGCTAATGGTTTTTTAGATATCGATGTGAAAAATTTAGAGATTTTAGCTCTAGGTGATGAAACCCCTCTAAAAACATCAGGCACTTTAAAATCTAAAATCCAAAATGATTATTTTAATTTGCATAGCTCTTTAAAACTAAAAAACACCCAATTAATCTCACTAAATGGAAAAATTCCAATAAATCTAGATTTAGCTTCTCTAAAAGTAAATATCAACGATCAAAAAGATCTCAAGCTTGATATATCATATAACGGAAGAGTTGAAGAGCTTTTAGATTTTATAAATGTTGGCCCTCAAAGAATAGAAGGAGATTTAAAAACTGATCTTCACCTTACAAATACAATAAAAAATCTTAAAATGTCAGGTTTCTCATCTTTTGAAAATGGATATTTTGAAAATTACTATACAGGTACTATTTTAAAAGATATTTCAGCTAAAATGAGTGCTATAGATGAAAAAGTCACTTTAGAGTCTTTTAAAGGCTCAGATCCTGAAAATGGAAAAATTGAAGCAGAGGGTGTATTTTCT
>JAAKFW010000163.1 GCA_011064905.1 Candidatus Anoxychlamydiales bacterium
AATTTTATTTTTTTTCGATCTGCACATTGCCAAATAAACAATTAAATATTAATTTGAAGAAAAGTTCAACGAAAGTTTTAAGGTAAGTTATGCCATATAGAGATATTTCAGATCTACCGGATAGTGTTAAAAACCATCTTCCAAAACATGCTCAAGAAATTTATGTGAAAGTATTTAACAATGCCTTCGATGAATATTCAGATCCACATAAAAGAAGAAAGGGAACTTCTCAAGAAGAATCAGCTTGCAGAGTTGCTTGGGCTGCTGTAAAAAAACAGTATCATAAAGATGATAAAGGTAAGTGGGTAAAAAACGCTGCTTAATTTTTTTTCTTTGCGGTTTCTGAAAGTAAAATTAGTTTTTTGGCAGTTAAAACAAAAATCAACCAAAAGCTTTGGTTTACCAAAACTTTTGGAGATTGTTTAATTTTTTTAGAATAAATTAAGATCTTTTTTTACTAACTTGAATGTCTTCTAAAATAGCTTCTATATCACATTCATGCTCGATTTCATCTTTTAAAATATGAGAAATCATATGAAAAGTGTTTCCATCTTTATCTTTTATTTTTTTTAAAAGATTGTTGTAGATTCCAATTGCGCATCTTTCTCCTTTAAGATTTTGTTTCAAAATCTCAATAGAGTTTGGATTTGAAGGAGGTGCAAAGCCACAGGTTGTTAGTTTATACCAATCTTTTGGATTTAGAATAGGAGTGCCATCTAATTGAATGATTCTATCTGTTATCATCTCAGCGTGTCTAAATTCATCTTTAGAATGCTGTAAAAGCTCATCTTGGACAGTTTTTCTAAAATAGCCTTTAACAATTTTCGATCCTACCCAATATTGATAAGCTGCTAAAAACTCGTCAGCTAGAGCTTTGTTTAATTCCTTAATTACAGTTTTGATGTCCATGTTAATTATAGCTTTAGTTTGCTTGCCCATATTTTAAAATCTCCTGTTATCTTCTAATTATCAAAGAGTTTATATACCTGTCTATAAAATTTTATTTTAAATGATAAAAAATCAGGGGATATGGTTAGGAGTGCCTTATTAAAATTTTAACTTGCCGTATCTAAAATTTCTTCATCTCATGTAGCCTGTTTTCTTGATCCTTTTATTGATAGTCTTTTATTTTTAAAACCTCTAAACATTTTGATTACTCAATGTCTCATCACAGACCCATTTCCTTTTCTGATTCTACTTTGAACTTCTCCAAAAGATACATGTAAAATCCTGTGCAAACTATTTTCAATAGCCCAATGTTTCTAATTATTTCACCAATTTTTTTAGCTAATGAAGACAAGCTTGTAATATAATCGGATTTTTATAGGTCCTAATTTTTTTGAGAGTTTAACTATTGCTAGCAGCATCGATATAAAACGAAGTTTTATTCCGGCAAGACACTGTTAATCCTTGAAACTTCTCCACATTTGAAAGCAATGCCGGATGATGTCTTTTTTTCTTAAGCATCGCATCTTTTTTTAGATTTATAAAACATATAAAACTTCCAGAACTTATTGATCGATTTCATGAGAGAGGCATTTCTCTTTTATTTTTTTAACTGCAAGGTAAATGGGAATTAATTCTTCACGATGTTTTTTATAAAAAGCTAGGCGCATTTTTGTAGGTTCACTTAGGCCGAAATGAATTGTCTAACCATTCAGGATTGTCTAAGCTTCCTCCAATCGAAAATCTTTCTTTTAAAAAAAAATCCAGTTTATCATCAGAAATATCTATAAGATTTGTTTGGATTGAAAAAGATATTTTTTTTCCAATAACCTCTGCTTTTTTATGTACGTAATTAACACTGTCTCTAAACCAATCCAAGGAAAGAAGTGTAGGTTCTCCTCCATGGAATAATAAATTGACCGAATGTTTTTTTGTAGTCATTAATATCAGATCAACTGTTTTTCTAAAAAGTTTTTGTGACATATCTTGACCAAGTGGTCTTTTCCCTTCGTGCTCATAGCAATATTGACAATTAAGATTGCATCTATTTGTTATTTTCAGTACTACCAAATCGATATTATCTAGCATAAAACATAACCTAACTTCTATTTCTCTTTTTATAAGCAAGTCTTATGTTTTCCCAATTTGCTATATATGGATCATATAAACAATACCAAGGTTTTTGATCCAGATCAGATCCGTTTGCATCAGGCCTACAATCCAAACATGCGTATCGGTATTCACAATCTTTACAGGTTTGGATATTATCTTTAGATAAAAACCTCATTGAATGTTGTATTAGCTGGTCGAACTTCTTTTCTCTTAGATTACCATAACAAATTCTTCTTTCCATAACGCAAGGATATACATCAAGATTTGTTGCCACATAGAGTTTCTCTAAAAAACATCTTTGTCCAGTGAGGTTTTTTGAAATTAAATTCTTTGAAATTTTATTTTGAAAAGATTTTTTTGTAATTACTTTTTTCTTAAAAAGCTCAAAGTCATACAAAGAAATATTTCCCTTCCCGGTTAGTCTCACAGGATCAGTTTTTTTCACATTATGCAAGATCTTTAGTTGTTCTTGATCTTCAGAATTGATAAATGTTATAACTCCATTAATTCGCAGATCTACTTCTGAATCTTTCAGACATTCTATAGCTTTGAGAGTCTTATCATGAGATCCGGATATTTTTGTTATGCTATCATGCCGACTAGAGTCACAGGAATGTAAAGAAATTGCAACGCTAACATTGTTTTCTTTAAAAAATCTAGACCATTCCTTAGTAATTAAAGTGCCATTACTATAAACCTCTAAGAAGCTAAACTTATTGTGGCAATATAAAATCATCTCTTTTAGCTTCTCATTAAGAAGCATTGGTTCGCCTCCGGTAATCTGAATTCTTTTGATGCCAAGGTCTGTTAATTGATCTACAGCATATTTAAAATCTTCCATCGACATAAATCGTCCAGAAGTGCTGGCATTTTCATAACAAAACACACATTTTAAATTACAAACAGTTGTAACATCAATCCAAGCAAATGTGATGGGATAACTTTGTTTTAGACTCAATATATCATGTTGTTTCGCTTTAGTATTGGAAGGAATAATAAGGCCTTTTGATAGTAATTCATGAACCAGTTCTTTTTCACTATTTTTTAAACTATCGATGGCATTATTTTCTTCGCATAATCGTTCTATGGTATTTTTCGCACAAGCATTAATGGAAAAAAGATCACCTTTATTTAAATCATAGAGACAAGCGTCTTTAAAACCATTCACTAAATAGACATTTTCTTTTATAGAAAAAAACATTTATAAATATCCTGTAAAACATCAGAGCTTTCAAAATTCAACCGTGATCGATTATATCATTTGAATTACTTGATGCAACCATATTTTCCTGCAGTATTTTTTTTAATAATATTTGATACAACTATTTTTAAGCGTTCAATAATCAATAGAGCTCGCTACTGAAAAAGATGAAAATCTATAAACTGCTCAGGTATACAATCTTCATCACTCTTCTCCAACGCGGAAACCCGGTGTTTTAGTTCCGGGAGGAAGCGTTTGTTTAAAATTCAAAAACTTACCGGGAAAATGGATGCTAATAAAAAACATCCCTGGTCCCGGTGCCAGTAGTGCGTA
>JAAKFW010000164.1 GCA_011064905.1 Candidatus Anoxychlamydiales bacterium
TTTTTTCTTCTTTTTTTACCTCTAACATACTAGCTATCTTTCCAAGTTCTGTTTTTAAGCCAGTTTGAGTTATGATCATATAGCCTTTACCACTTGTTACTACGGTTCCCATAAAGCCCATATTTTTTCTATCGCCGATGGGTAAATCATTATCCGAGAGGGACGTTGTAATTTTATATATTGAAGAAGATTCACCAGTTAGAGTAGCTTCATGAGTGACTAGTTGATATATTTTTATAAACCTGCCATCTGCAGGTATTCGATCGCCACTTTCAAGCAATACAAGATCTCCTAAGACAAGATCATAGGAACTAATAGTTTGCAGTTTTCCTTCACGAATAACTTTGGTAGAAGGACTCGCAAGTTTTTTTAAAGCTGTTAAAGACTCTTCTGCACGATATTCTTGGATAAAGCCTAATATTGCATTGAAAATAACAATAACTCCAATTGCTAAACTATCTATTATTTCTCCTAAAAACCCGGCTATTAGAGCTGCGATAATAAGTATCCAAATTATGAAACTAGAAAATTGATTTATAAAAATTTTAAATGCAGATATTTTTTTTTGTTCAGGAAGTTTATTTAGACCTAATTTTAGTAATCTTTGTTTTGCATCTGTTGATGTTAATCCATTTTGAACATCAGTTTTTAATTCTCGGCAAATTTCTTCAATGGATTTGCTCCACCATTTTTCATTTTGATGTGGCATTTTTTTTTAACTGGTTTTTTAATTAGCTTATCTTTTTTAGTTTAACAAATGAAGAAAAATCATTATGTAAATGATTTTTGCTTATCTTGTAATAAATAATTCCTTTTGTTATCTCTATGAATTAGGGGAAGAAATATCTAGTTAGACAAATGTATAAATTATTACAGATTATTTTTGTTTTTATTTTTGTAATAATTGTTTTAAATGTATCTGATAATGAGGCGATACTTGACAAGTTATATTTAAAAGATTTAATTGCAAGAAATAACAATATTAACATTAATAATTTACTAAAAGAAAATAATTATAAAGACTTTAAAAAAGAGCATTCTCTTTTATCTGTTAATACTTTATTAAAAAAGATCTCTCTAAACGCAGATGATTTTATTGAAGAGATATCAAACAAAAATCTGAAGCTTGGTGTAAGCAATAATTGTAGCCAGGAAAACACTTTTGTTACTCCTCATATCCAAATGCTTGAGGATTCTCAATATAGCTTTATGAGATTTGATTATTATTTAAAATCAAATAAAACTGATTTTCCAAAAATGCACAATAGTGCATTTCAATTGTTTGCTTTTTCAAAAAATACGTATCTGCAAGATAGAATTAATGAGCAAGTAGTTGAATTTTCACAAAATGAAGAAATAGATTCTATCCGAGAGCTTGTTTCCAATGCGCAGGAAGAAAATGTTTTAATTAAAAACCTATCTTTAAAAGATTTAATTGTAAAAAACGATTTTAACAATAATAAGAATATTTTATTAGAAAATAAACATAACTATGATGAAGAAGAACATGCTCTTGTTGGTGGAAATGCGTTATTAAAAAATCTTTTTTTTAATATAAATGATTTCTTTGAAGAGAAGTTAAAAAGAAGTCCAGAGATTTGTGAAATTAAGAGAAGTATTCATGAAACGGAAGTTGAAATTCCAAATGGTCAATTGCTCAATGATTCTCAATTTAGTGATATGAGTCTAAGTAATTTATTAGAACCAAATAAGGCTCTTTTATCAAAAACCTTACTTAAACAACCTGAGAAAATTCCCCTTTTAGAAGAAAACTATTTGCCAGAAAAAATTGATAACCAAGTAATTGAGCCTTTCCCAAAAAGAGAAGTAATTGCCAAACATAATCATATATTGAATGAGCAAAGAAAATATCTGATAGCTGACAATCTACATTTAAAAGATTTAATTGCAAAAAATAAGATTATAAAAAAAAGAAAGTTATTAAAAGAGAATGATTGTAAAACTGAAAAAGAACATGCCCTTTCCTACGTTGAATCTTTATTAAAAAAACCTTCTTTAAATTTAAATGATCTTATTGAAGATGTTTTAAAAAGAAATCCTGACCTTAGAGCAACCAAAAGACGAATTGAAGCAAATGCTTTAGTAGTCCCTCGTGTTCAAATTTTAGATGATCCGCAATTTAAAGCAATGAGACACGATAGTCCTTTAAGATCCAATAGTGATTTTTTTTCAAAAATGCGCTATGAAGTTTCTCAATTATTTCCATTTCCAGGAAAACTTCGTTTGAAAGGAAAAATCGCTGAGCAAATGCTAAAATTTGCTCAAAATGAAGAAATAACAACTATGCGAGAGTTAGTTTTGCAAATAAAGAGATTATATTATCAGCTTTATCTTAATTATGCTGCTTTGAGGATTAACAAACAAAATCAAGATATTATTTCTCGTTTTATTGAAGATACTTTAGTTTTATATAAAACAGGGGAAGAAAAATATGATGAAGTTTTAAAAGCTCAGGTTGAATTGCAATTATTAAAAAAAGAACTCTTAAATCTTTTGTCTGATCACGATTTTATTGTTTCTATGATTAATGCGATTTTAGATTATCCTCAAGATAATGTAATTGGAAAACCGCAAGGATTTTTTACTCAAAATGTCAATTATAAACAACAAGAATTAGTCCCAATTGCAATGAGAAATCGATCGGAATTAAAAGGCATTAAATCTTTAATTTCAGAGCAGGGTTTTAAAGCAAAACTTGCTCGAAAAAATTATTTTCCTGATTTTAAAGTTTCCGGTAGATATGAAAGTAAGCTAGGAAGTAAAGATTCAGCTTGGGGAGCCGCTGTTAGTGTTAATATTCCTCTTTGGATACAACAAAAGCAAAAAAGAGAGATGAGAGAAGCTATGAGAAATGCTAGTGCGTTTAAAAATGATTTAGAAGCTTTTGAAGCTAAAATTAGAGGAAGAATAAGAGCTCTATTATCTAGAATAGAATCTACAGATGAAAAAATAGATTTATACGAGACTGGATTAGTTCCCAAAACATCGGAAGCTTTATTATCCGGTGAAGCAGTTTATAAAACCGGTAAGGGTGATTTTTTAGTTCTACTCGACACTATTCGGCAATTTCAGAATTTTGAATTAGAATATGAAGCTGAAAGAGCGCAAAGAGAAATCCTTTTTGCTGAATTAGAAAGAGCTCTTGGAGTTCCATTGGAGGATTTGACATGTTCTACAAACAATTAATCTTAATTATTTTTTTATTCTTTAATATTTTTGCTCATGCATCTGATAAAGTCCCGGGCTATGCGCCTGTTGAGATCGATCCTGAACGGTTACAATTATATGGTGTTACTTCTCAAATAGTGGAAATGAGAGATTTAACTAAAACTATTCGTACAGTAGGTATTGTTACAGTAGATGAAAGACGAATATCAAATGTGCAAACAAAATTCAATGGTTGGATAGAAAAGCTTTATGTGAATTTTACCAATGAATATGTAAAGAAGGGAGAGCCACTTTTTAAAGTATATAGCCCTGAGCTTTTATCTACTCAAGAAGAATATCTATTGGCACTTAAAGGCGCTCAAAGGAAAATTGAGGGTAGGTTTTCTGAAGAACTAC
>JAAKFW010000165.1 GCA_011064905.1 Candidatus Anoxychlamydiales bacterium
AGACCATTGGGTATTACCGTTATCGGAGGAATGTTAGTCTCAACTCTTGTGACATTAGTTCTTGTTCCAACTCTATATTTTATTTTTGAAAATAAAAAAAAGAAGCTTAAAAAGATTAAGGATTTTTCAAAAAAGAGTGAAAATTAATCGGAAGCACGTAATTTTAAGAGCTTAATAGAAATATTTTAGCAATTTTTAATGTATCAGCTTTTCCAAAGTTAATTTATTTCTTTTATTAAAACATCAATTTATATATTATTTTTGTGTAAATATTTTTTAATTTTTAAATTAAAGGGAAAAAAAATGAGTACAATATCTTTTGGTCAAGCAGAGGCAAAGTATAGAGAACCTATAGTATGGGGTAATGTAGAACTTTCTCATACTCATTCTAAGGGTATCGATATTATTGCTTCTATAACTCCATTAACTTCCAGAAGAGAAATAGAGGATATGATTAAGAAAATTGAAGCATGCTCACAAAAATTGGCTTGTTATAATCTTCGCGAGGGTCTTTCATTTAGAAAGATTAATTGTACAGTTCTCGATCATGAAGTAAGAGCCGATGAGAATTTGGTTACAATTTTGATGCAAAGGTGTATGGCCCTCAATCTTGCTAAAAAAGAGTCCTAAATAAAGATTTCTCATGAATAATTTTAATTGATTATGCATTTTATAAAACCAAAAAAAAGTATAATAATGATTAAAATTAATTTAAGATAAGATCTCTTTAATATCCTCTTTTAGCTCCTTATGTTCCATAATCTCTTCAAAGGTTGGCTTAAATCTATATGTCCAGTTAGTTGGTCTCATGGTTCCTGGAACATTTATTCTTTCATCATCAATATCTGGCCACACCAAATCTGGATAAAGGGCTAAATACTCAGATAAAAGATTTATATGAAATAAAGATGTTGTATGATGAGCATCTCTGAGCAGCTCTTTTCTTTGTTTATGTGTTAAATGAGGGGAGTAGTGCCAGTTTTTAAATTTAGCAAATTTTGTAGAGCCTTTTAGATATCCTTCCCACCATTCAGCGAACGTATCGGAGTCATGAGTTGAAACAGATGTAATACTAAGTGGTTCATAGTTATTAAATTTAATAAAACCTCCAAATACAGTGGTCTCCCAGGGAATAACTTTGGTGCCACAAATACCTAGATCTCTAAGCGTTTTATAAACTATTTTTGGAATCAATCCTAAATCTTCTGCAATCGGAAGAAGTTTTGATGAATTTAACATCATCTGAAGTCTATTCCTTCCGTTTTTTTCCCAAAAAGCAGGATCTCTTGGAAAAAACCGACCCTCAGTAGCCGGCTCATCTGGTAACATACACCAAATTCTAAAAAAACCAACAACGTGATCGATTCTATACATATGATATAGGTCTTCAATAGTATGGAGTCTTCTTTTCCACCAATGATACTTCGTGTTTTTTAGCTCATTCCAATCAAACAGGGGAAATCCCCATTTTTGCCCATAGATACTATAAGCATCAGGAGGAGCTCCAGCTACTTGTTTAAAATCAAATAAAGATCTATTAAACCAAACATCAGAACTATTTTTACTAACAAGTATCGGAACGTCGCCGAGTATTTTTATGTTTTTGGTATCTGCATATTTTTTTACTTCAGATAGTTGTTTGTAACAAAGATATTGGGTGACGAAATAAAAATGCATATCTGTATGGTATTTTTCAATGTATTTAGAGAGATTTTTCTCTGTTATGTTTTGTAGATCTTTTGGCCAGTTATCCCAAGTTTTATAATTTTCTTTTTCTTGAATTGTTTTAAAAAGAGCAAATTCTTCTAACCACGAATTTTTTTGTAAAAATCTTTCGAACTCTTTATCTTTTTTTAGATCATCAAAGATATATTCATAATATTCTCTTAAAAAATCCAACTTTAACCTTTTTAGCTGTAAATAGTGAACTCTTTGATATGTATTTAAAATATCAAAACTTTTAAGTTTTTGCATCAAAGATGGGTTTTCTTTAACACCTTTTAAAGCATGAAGTGAAATATGAAGAGTAGAGAGCGCGCAAGAAGAGATAGCATTATATGGAGATGGATCTATTCCGGTTTCATTGAGTGGAAGCAGCTGAATAACATCAAAACCAACATCATCGCACCAATTAATAACTTTTATTAAATCTAAATACTCTCCAATTCCAGAAGAGTTTTCACATCTCAGAGCAAATAAAGGAACGACAACACCATGGTGTTTATTAGTTCCAATATTTTCCCAATGCTTTGCAGCAGCTGTAGTTTTTATAAAATCGTTGATTTTACTCATTATTTATAAAATAGATGTTTGTCCTCTTTCTACTGCTTTTTATATTTTTGTGCAAGCTCTACAAAAGTTGGTTAACTTCAGAAAAACCATTTTTTAGAGCCTGAAAAACGCCTTTTAATCTTTAAATGAGCAGAAATTTTACTGAAATATTTAAGTGTTTGCTTATCAGCTATTTGTAGATTATTCCCTAGGAAAACGTGTATGCTGAGCACGTTTTTCCATGGAAAAACGTGCGAACCTAACACTTTTTTCAAGGGAAAGATTGCATTTTTTAAAGTAATTGATTATCATAACATTATGAAACGTGATATTACTTGGCGCCTAGAAGAGTGGAAAAAGTCTCATCGTCGTAAACCATTAATTTTAAATGGAGCAAGGCAAGTTGGGAAAACTTATTCATTAAAACATTTTGGCAAATCTTTTTATGAAGAAATGGCTTATTTTAACTTTGAAAAAGATGAGAAATTATCTCAATATTTTAAAGGTACTTTAGATCCAAAGCAACTTATCAAAACACTGAGCATTCATGCCGAAATAGAAATAAAACCTTATAAAACACTTTTGATTTTAGATGAAATTCAAGAGTGTCCTAAAGCGCTCAACAGTTTAAAATATTTTTGTGAAGAAGCAAATGAGTATCATATTGCAGCTGCGGGTTCGTTGCTTGGTGTGAAAACCTCGCAAGAGGAAGGTTTTCCGGTTGGAAAAGTTAACTTTTTACATCTTTATCCTTTAAATTTTTTTGAATTTCTCTCTGCAACAAATAATGAAAAATTGAGAGAGTATTTGGAAAAATATTCAACCCTCGATCCTTTTGCAAAACCATTACATGAAAAATTAATAAAGCTCTTAAAGTTATATTTATTTATTGGGGGTATGCCGGAAGCTGTTTATGAATATGCTAAATATGAAAATTTAAATGTGGTTAGAGAAATTCATTTGGAAATATTAAATGCTTATGAAAGAGATTTTGCTAAACACGCACCTTCTCAAGAAATCATGAAAATTATTACGGTCTGGAAACAGATTCATAGGCAACTAGCAAAAGAAAATAAAAAATTTATTTTTTCAGCTATTCGGAAAAGTGCTAGGGGAAGAGATTATGAAGAAGCTTTTCAATGGTTATTGGATGCTGGACTAATTCATAAAAGCTATTTTGTAAAAACTCCGAAATTTCCTCTCAGTGCTTATGCAAATAACAATATTTTTAAAATCTTTTTATTAGATGTTGGTTTGTTAGGCGCTCAAAGTAATCTTTCTGCTCAGACTATTATAGATGGA
>JAAKFW010000166.1 GCA_011064905.1 Candidatus Anoxychlamydiales bacterium
GTTAACTTTGTCTCTTGAGGTTCTAGATCGAGACTCAATGCTTTTTCTAAATGAAGTAATGAATTTTCATAATCTTCTTGATTGAAATAAGAGCGTCCAACAAAAAAATATGCAAGAGATTTTTTGTCTTCTTCTATTAAATTTAAAAGAGTATCTTTCTCTAAAGATATATCTGAAAAACGTTTCATTTCATATAAAAGTAAAAGCTTATTGTAAGCCGCATCTTTAGATTTTAAAGAGGAGCCTTTTGTTATTATATTAAAAGTTTCAAGAGCTTTTTCCTTATCAAAATGAGCTTGTAGGAGTGCTGCGCTAAAAAGGTATTCATCTTTTTTTGTAGGATCACTATTTGCAAGATGCATATAACATTCACTTGCCTTTTCAAAATCATTTAAAGTCTTGTGAATTTGAGATAGGTATTCTCTTGATTGATTTTCAAATTTTGTGTCTACTAAAGCTTCAAAGCCATCTTTTGATTGTACTATAAGTTCATTTATCTCATTTGGATCTTCAATCTCTAGAGATCTGTTATATAGTGATATTGCTCTTAGATACGTAATTTTATCTTTTAGATCTCCATCAACTCTCGTAATGTAGTAGTCGCATTCATCAATAAGTCTTAAATGCCATTTTAGATGATATAAAGAAGCGAGGAGATTTACTCCAATTTTATCTTTTACATCTTCATCTTTAATGTTTTCAAAAGCAGCTATAGCTTTTGAATAGCCTTTTTCATTCATATGAATGTTGCCTAAAATGGCATACAAAGAATCTATCATATCGCTTTTGGGATGCTCTGATATGTAGTTTTCTATTTGATATTTGGCTATTTCAAACTCCTCATCTTGCCAAAACTCTGCAATTCTTCTTAAGAAGAGAGCTTCTTCTTGAGTTTGAGGATTAAATAAAGGATTTTCATCTGCATGTCCAAAAGAAACTGTGCAAATAAATAATAATAAAATTTTTGTGAAAAAATCTCTCATGGTGTTCTTCCCTTTTTTGATCTAATTATACTTTTAAGAAGAAAATAATAAAAGATAATGTATTTTTTAATTAACTAAATTTTTTTTTATAGGTTTTCTTGAAGGAGATCGATGTTTTTGTAAACCCCATATAGATCTAAAAGTTTATCGGTGTCTTTGAAGGCTCTCATTTTTAATTCTTCATAGACTCTGAGTCCTTTAGAATTTAATTTAGTTTCAAAATATAAGCAGCCGAGTTTAAATAAAATATTGTTATCTTTTGGACAAAGTTTATAGACGATTTCATATTCTTTTAGCTCATCGGTTTTTAAATCTAGTTTGTTGTAGTTTTTAGCAAGTTGTAGATGAATCCAAGGATCGTTTGGGGCATAGTCATTTAATACTCTAAATTCTTCAATAGCTATTTTTATGCAAGATAGATATTTTTGCTCTAATTGTTCTTTTTGATTTTTTGAAAAAAATATTTTATCTTTAGCGTTTTTATATAAAGAAAAAAGAGCTGTATAGATGTTTGTCAAAGATGTATGTACTTCTAGATCTGTTGGAGTTATTTTTAGCTGATTTAGATGTTCTAAAATAGCTGCAATTAAAAGAGATTCTTTAAATTTAAATACGTCTTCTTTTATTAAAAATGATTCAAGTTTTTTAAAAATTTTAAAAACAATTTTTGGAAATTTCAATAGTTCATGTTCATTTAGATTTTCTGTGAGCTTCAAAGCTGCTAAAGCTATTGTTAAATGATGCTCAGCAGAGCCGATTGGAATCGATAAAGCTCTTTTACAAACTTTAATAAAATGATCTTTTAGGTTAGTTAACTGCTCTGGTTTTTTAGATTGAAAATAAAAAAGTAAAACAAGGTAGGTAAAACTTGTTAAAAACATGCTAGCTAATACAAGAGCTAAGATAACAGATGAGCTAAAAACTGAAAACAATAGAGCAAACAATATCATTTCAAGCAAAAAAAGAGAAAAAAAACTGATATTAAAAATAAAAAAAGATTTTATGATTTTTTTTAATTGCTTGGTTGTTTGATTATAATTTTTATTAGCTTTTTTTTGAAAAAAAACCTGATTGAATCTATAAACCTCACTACCTAAGTGAATGTTCACTTTTGCACCTTTAATATGTTTTATATATTTATGCTTGCAAAAATTTGATATTTTGAAAAGAGAAAATCTAAGACATCTAAAAATCTTTTTTTAAATGTTCAAATTTATTTGTTTAAATTTAGATTCCGGTATCAACCATGTAATTTATAACTCTTTGAGAAACCCCTGCTTCTTGAAGTCTATTTATTTGCGCTTGAGATAAGTTATATGTGGTTTTTGTTTCTTGAATATATCTTATAACTGTATCATCACTAACTCCGCCTTGAGATAACTTGATAATATCATTAATAGTAAGAGGCTCTTTTCTATCCATTCTTTCAGCTGTTCGGGGAGATGTTTTTTCCATGATTTTTCTATCTTGTTCATCTAAAGCGGCACCAACAAGAGCGCCCGATGCTGCTCCAGCTCCAGCAGCAGCTCCAACGCCTCCGCCTGCTATAGCGCCAACTCCTGCTCCTACTCCGGCTCCAATTACAGCACCTGAAGCAGTTTTGCTCTCACAGCCAACTACGATTAATCCAATTACACATAAAATGAGATATATTTTTTTCATGTTTTTTTTGCCTCCAAAACTTATAAAATATCATAATTTTAACATAAAATTATATGCTGTTTTAAGAATAATGAATAATACTAATTAATTAAAATGTCTAGTTTTAAAATTAGAGAGTTTCTTTGTAGCGATAACCGATTCCTCTAACCGTTTCAATAAGAGAATGAGTTCCAAGTTTTTTTCTAAGTGAAGCTATATGAACATCTATGTTTCTATCGACAATAAATGCGTCATCGTTGTTGATATCCTCTAAAAGCTGAGATCTAGATAAAACTTGATTTTTATGCGAAAGAAGTCTTTTTAATATACCGAATTCAGACAATGTAAGAGGAATCTCTTTTTGCCCTTTCCTTAAAATATATTTATCAACTTCCAAAGTAAAATCTGAAAAAACTATATTTTTCAATATTTTTGAGCTCTCTTTTCTTCTTCTAAGGATTGCTTTAATTTTTGAAAATAAAATTTTTACTGAAAATGGTTTAGTAATATAATCGTCAGCACCGAGCTCTAACCCTAAAACGATATCCAGCTCTTCATTTTTTTCTGAAAGAATAATTAAAGGAGTTCTTTTTAACTCAGATGAATTTTTTATTTTTCTTACAATATCAAATCCATTTTGTCCTGGCAGCCAAATATCTAAGATAACTAAATCTGGTTTTTCTCTTTCAATAGCTCTAAAGCCATTGATGCCATCTACTTCAACATGAAGTTGATAGTCCAAGTTTTCTGCTTGTAATTTTATAAGCGCTGCTGAATTTTCTTCATCTTCTATTAACAGGATACGTTTTTTTTGACTCATATGCTCCTCAAAGCTATTATACCACCGATATATATTAGAATAAATTGGAAGTTTTTAAAAAAAAAGGAAAAAATTAAGAAATTGTTAAATTTTTAAAAATAACAGAAAAAATTAAGCAACTTTTT
>JAAKFW010000167.1 GCA_011064905.1 Candidatus Anoxychlamydiales bacterium
CCTAAAAAAACAAACGAGATATTCATATGAACTTTATTAAAAGAATTTTTTTATTTATTTTAATAAATTTACTTGTCGTTTTAACGATTACAACTCTTTTAACTGTTTTTAAGCTAGAGCCGTATCTAAGCGCGCATGGATTAAATATAAATTCTCTCGCTATCTTCTGTCTTCTTTGGGGGTTTACCGGCGCTTTTATATCATTACTTCTCTCTAAAAAAATAGCCAAATGGGCTATGCGAATTGAGATAATTGATGAGACTCATACAAACGATAGTTTAAAATTTGTTTTTGACAGTGTTAAAAAAATATCTGAAGCTGCTGGTTTAGACTATATGCCGGAAGTTGGAGTATATAAGTCTAATGAAGTAAATGCATTTGCAACAGGTCCTTCTAAAAAAAGATCTTTAATAGCTCTATCAACTGGTTTAATAAATAAAATGTCCAAAGACGAAGTAGAGGCCATAATCGGTCATGAAATATCTCATATCACAAACGGTGATATGATAACTATGACGCTGCTTCAAGGCGTTGTGAACGCATTTGTAATGTTTTTAGCTAGAATTTTAGCTTTTGTTATCTCCTCTTCTAATAGAAAAAACAGATCCTCTTTTTCTTCAAACTACTTTTTTATATATCTCTTTGAGATTATTTTTATGATTTTAGGCTCATTTGTTTTAGCTTTCTACTCAAGAAGAAGAGAGTTTAGAGCAGATGAAAATTCAGCTAAGCTCCTAGGAAAAGAAAAAATGATAAAAGCTCTTCAAACTCTAAAATCAGTGTATAGCATAAAAGATGTAAAAAAAGAAAAGCTAGCTATTCAATCACTTAAAATATCTAACAACTCAAAAAGAGGTCTTTTAAAACTATTCTCTACCCACCCCCCATTAGATGATAGAATTGATAAATTAAAAAAGCTATGAAGAAAAAAGTAGTTGCTATTGGAATATCCGGAGGAGTTGATTCATCTGTTTCTGCCTATCTTTTAAAAAAACAAGGCTTTGAAGTTTTCGCTCTTTTCATGAAAAACTGGCAAGATGAAAACTCTACATGCTCATCTCAAAAAGATTTTGAAGATGTTCAAAAGGTATGTAAAACCTTAGATATCGACTACCATACGATAAATTTTGAAAAAGAGTATTTCGATCAAGTATTTTCTAAATGTTTAGAAGAGTATAAGTTAGGGATAACTCCAAATCCTGATATTTTATGTAATAAAGAGATAAAATTTAATCTCTTCTTAAAAAAAGCAATTTCTTTAGGTGCTGATTTTTTAGCAACAGGTCACTACGCTCAAAAAAAGGTCATCGATGATCACCTTCATTTAATTAAAGGGATTGATGCTAGTAAAGATCAAAGCTATTTTTTATATACCCTAAAATCTGAAATTTTAAAAAAAGTACTATTTCCTATTGGTCATCTCACAAAAAAGGAAGTAAGAAAAATCGCAAAAGATCAAAACCTTTCAAATCATGCAAAAAAAGATAGCACCGGTATCTGTTTTATAGGCAAAAGAAAATTCACTGAGTTTATATCTAAGTATATCGCTCATACACCGGGCGATATTAAATCTGTAGAGGGTCAAATTCTCGCAAATCACATTGGACTTAGCTTTTATACTATCGGACAGAGAAAAGGGCTAAAAATAGGCGGAAAAGGTGATGCTTGGTATGTGGTTAAGAAAGATCTTAAATCCAATACATTATTTGTCGCTCAAGGAGAAAACCACAAAGCTTTATTTGCATCAAAGCTAGTTGCTAAAAAATTAAGTTTTGTAGTGGATAGCTTTTCAATTAAGACTCCATTTAAATGTTTAGCTAAGATTAGGTATAGACAAAACGATCAAGTATGTACTATTGAAAAGCTTGAAAGAGACTTACTTGAAGTATCGTTTGAAAAACCTCAAAGAGCTATTACAGAGGGTCAATCTATTGTCTTTTATAAAGATAACATCTGTTTAGGTGGAGCTATTATTACACAAATTCTATAGTAATTGATAGAAAAAAACCTTGAGACTCAGATT
Source organism: Candidatus Anoxychlamydiales bacterium (assembly GCA_011064905.1). Taxonomy (GTDB): domain Bacteria; phylum Chlamydiota; class Chlamydiia; order Chlamydiales; family SM23-39; genus JAAKFX01. The sequence continues at coordinate 2,024 of JAAKFW010000167.1, forward strand.
TTTCACACCACTATAACATGCTATCTTTTAGATAAGAATTCTTTAAGATTTTTTGAAAAAAACTTCTTTTAGTAGATTAAGCCATTTTATGTTAATAGCTTGAGATTGTTGATTTTGGAATTTTTAAAGTTTTAAATAAAAAATTTCTCCTATTTTGGAGATGTTAAATATTTAGAAGAAGGTCCTGCTTAAAGCTTTAGAAGACACTGAGCCTGAATCTTTTATAAAAGTTTTAGATGCATATCTTAGAATAAATAGAGCTCCAGTTGCAAAAAAAAAAACTTAACAAGAACGAGAGTTCAATGAGATCTTTCGAGAAAACTAACCCTAGAATAAGAGCCGTTCCAAAAACTGTCCATTACGCTGCTGCAGTTTAATCTAACCTTCCTATACTTGAAGCGCTATTTATAACTCATAAATTTTAAGAGCTTACTCTCTCAGGAAGCCAAAAAATTAACTTTTTTAATTGCCGTTTTAAGCTCTGATGTTTTTGTTTCGGATGCGATTCAAAAAACCAACTTAAATAAATACAATCAGCTACATCATATTCCTTTGGAAAATTATGAAAGCCATATTTAATACCTGCTCCTTCAGGCACAATTCCAACCCAGTCTTCTTCTAAAATACGATTGAGATAAGATTCTTTATAAGAGAACGTAAAAGGTAAGTTTGCTTTTTTTAACGCTATTGCAATCCGACAAGTTTCAACCATTCTTGTTGTTGAAAAAGCAGTTAGCGCCACTTTCCACTCACCTTCTTTGAAACCCGGAGAAACTGAAAGATTAATGTGAGTTGAATTCCCTCCTCGATAAATTTCCCAAGGATGAGAGCCTAACTTAGCTCCACTTTCATACCACTTTTGAAAAGCTTTTTGACTAGTTAAATCTAAAGATGATAATCCCCCATCTCTCCCATCTGCAAATTTTTTATAATATTCTCTCCCAGTTTCATCTTTTTTGAAATCAAAACCATTAAAAGTTTTTGGGTTTGCTAGATATGCAACTTTGCAATACTCAAAATACTTTTCTGCTGTGAATGAATTGAGATCTTCTCCATCGCGAACTCGTAAAATCTCCATAAGAATTTTTCTTTCAACAGAAGTAACTCCTAAATTATACTCAGCCCAATCAGGCATTAAACGTCTAACATTTTGCCTTGTCATCAATCCCATTCGTAAGATCATTGGAATAGCTTGCAATAAACGAGCCTGTTCATCGATAGGATTTTTCATCACTCGAGTTCTATAAGCTAATAATTCCTCGATCCATATTTTTAATTCATCTTCTAAATATTCATGTTGAAATTCTTTTGGATAAGAAAAAGACATACGATTTGTTGCTGAAAAATAATAAGTATCTAAATACTTTTGAATAAATATTTTTTTCCAAGATCTTTTTACACGAATATAAAAAATCCAATACAAATCAATACCATCATGAAAAGGAGGAAATTGATTAACAATTTTTAATAATTTATCTACTACTTGATTTTTCATGCAT
>JAAKFW010000168.1 GCA_011064905.1 Candidatus Anoxychlamydiales bacterium
CGGTATAAGATATGTTAGGTTACATTTTCTTAGTGACTCTTCCAGTCACTAGTAATTAAGCACCTCGTGGCGCACCGACAACTACGCTGACAGAGGGGGTTTTCTTCTAGCCTTTTTTACAGCTTCTTTCTTGATTTTTATATGCTCTTTTACAGCTTTTGGATGCTTTTTTAATAGTCTCTAAAAAATAGCAAGTCATTATAAATAGCGCTATCAAAGAGAGTTAAATGGATATGCAGCCAAATTTTCTTATCCTTAAAAAATATTTCTTTTTTTAAGAATAATCGATCTTTTGTAGGTACCTTTTTTAAAAATTTAAAAGCATCTTTTTTAAGAGCTTCTAATGATTCAGTTGTAGCTCCAATTCAAAATATCTAGAATTTCTTTTCCTCCAAGACCAGCTACTGCTGTCGATCCAATATGCTCAATCTGAACTTTGCTTTTAACTATTTTTTTTAAGTCTTTTTTTCTCTTCTTTGAAAAGAGCTTTGAAGGTTGGATCTGCTTTTGTAAAAATATATTTTTTCATAATGATAAAATTTCTAATTTCCATATTGAAATTATTTAAATATCAGCTTTATCTATTCAATTTTTAAATCGCTTTCGATTATCTTGTGATTTAGATCTGTAATAAAACGTTTGCAAACTTCTTGTAAGTTAAGCTCTAATGTTTTGGCACAGATTGAAGTTTGAGCGAACCAATGTACTCCATTACTTTTTTTTGTCGCATATACTTTATGATAAGTCACATCATCATCACGTTTTAAAGCTATATCTATTTTCATGTATAATTTTCTTTTTTGCAGAAATTAAAGATTAATAATGTATAGGTTTTGCATCGCGAGAGCCACAGTCTGGGCATTTATAACCATTATATGGAGCTGGCGAATATATTCTTCCACAGTTATTACATTCCCAGATTTCTTCATCTCCTGCCTTTGCTTTCATTTTTATATTTTGAGATGCTTTTTTTAAGTAATAGCCCTGTTCATCACAATAAATATTGTTTAGCGGAATAACAGAATGATCCAAATATAAAAAAATGCCATTCTCTCTAAAGGATAAATTTTTATGTGATATGTAAGTTTTTTCATTTTGTAGATTATAATTATTTTCAGATGTTATTGTATTGGACAAAGCTATTAATTTAGTGGTTAACATAGCATTTAATACTAAAAAACAAATTATTTTTTTCATGAAATATGCTCCAAATTTTAAAAAGTTCACTATATATTTATTAAAAGTTATTTTTATCGCAAGTTTTTTGTTTTTATTAGTATGGTTTAATTCAAAAGAAACAAACCTTAACTTAAGCAAGTTAACTAGAAAAGAAAAAAAGGACTTGAATGTTTTTTTAGAATATCTCTTGTTAAGAGAAGAAGGAATTTATGTTCTTTTTGGAAGTAAACCTATTGTCTCGTCCAACCTATGTATAATTTCAAGAGAAAGATTGAGAAAAAATTATGAAAATATTCCTACTACAATTAAAGAAAAAGCAAATCGTTGCAAAATAAAATTGAAATTCGAAATCGAAGGATGGGAAAAAGTTCAAAAACATTTTAAAGTCAAAGATAAGTATTTACTTTTCTTTAAAAAGCATGATGAAGCAGGAATAGCAGATGTATATTTTGTAAATAAAGCAAACTTGATATCTGTTTTAAACGAATATTACGATATATTTAAAAAAAGAATCGATTTTGATTTTGATCCATTTTCTATAATTAATGAATTTAACGAAGATAATTCAAGATTTTGGTCTTTAGTAAAAAAAGATATTGTTTTACAAGGATTAATTTTTGGATATGGTAAAACTAATTCGGTCTTATTTGAACAATGGTTAAAAATAGATCAAACAATTAAACAAACAATTGTAAATCTCGGGTTTTCTATCACGAACAATCATATATTAGATGCTAATATAAAAGTTAGCTATAAAGACTTTCCTCTTCCTGTATTTAGAAGTTTTCCTAACGATTTAACTTTAGAAAGATATAAAATAGAAAGACAGAAAATCATTGCTTTATATAGGGGAAGAGATCCTTTAAAAGTAACTCTTGAAAAGTTATGTGAATAATTTAAAGGTTGTGAAAAAATTCGCATTTAAATCCTAGATTTTTTTAATATCTGAAAAATCATTTTACAAAAAATCATGAATGTCTAATTGTGTTAAGAGCTTTTTTTGAAGGTATTACAATAAAAATTAGATGCTTTTGAAAATTATAAACAAGAATATTAAAGTTTAATATAGAAAAAGTTTATTGGTTAATAGAAGGTGCTATTATTGATCCAGGTCGATTAAGGATTACATGTTTCTAAATAAAATTTTATTGAAACTCTAAAAATAAGACAATTCTTACAGTATTAAAAACAAATTGATTTTAAATTTTTTTTTAGCTTAAAATAATCTTTAAAAATTTAAACAATTTGAAAAAAAGGGATTTAAATGGCTAATTTCGTTGCCGGGGCTCTTACAGCCTCTCTTTTAACTGAAGATAAAAAACCTAATATTATTCACAACACATACGTTCCATTATCTGAAAAACAAGCTGATTTATATATGACAACACAAGAGTATATAGATCAGTTAGACACTACTTGTAAATCACTATTTTTGTACATCGATAGAAATAGCTATTATCAACCAAAGCCATTAGTGCTTAGATCAACTGGAGAAAGAAGGAAAATAACTAGGGAACAAGCTATGATATTAGTTAAAGATGAGAAAAAAAGGTGGCAAAAAGATGATAAAACTATTTTAATGACTAAAGGTATTGGAGGCTTGACAAAATCCACAATTCCAAGAGAAAAGGACTTTTGTGACATAATTACTTTTTATATTATATGCTTTCCCTGCCTGCCTTGTATCCTATATGAAAAGTGGCCCCGCCGCGATACTCCTAATTTAGAAAATGGAAGGGAAGGAAATGTAAAAGTTTATCAACGTCATTTTGATCTATTAAAAATTTAGTATTTTAAAAGAGAAAAAATGTTCTAAGAGAAAGGTCTTTTTTTGAACGATTTCTATTAATTTAAGAGTCTCTGGAAATGAGATAGAATTTTTATTTGCTGATTTATCTCTTTTTCGCTATTGAGATTATTTTGAATATACAAGAACTATTTTGAATAGCCTTTGCTAAAAGAAACTCAAGTCCATATAATCCAATATACCAAAAATTAAACCCGCCCAATTAGCTATGTAAACGGCAAATAAACCCATATTTAATCAATTAGCTTTTTTTGTTTTAATTATTTCAAAACAAATTTTGGAGTAATTTATGTCGCTAAAGGTAGAAGACAGAAGAGAATTTTGGTTAGAAAAAATCAATGAGTGGGAAGCTAGTAAAAAAACAGCTCTTAGCTGGTGCAAGGAAAAGAATATCAATGCAAAAACTTTTACAATAAATTCCTAGTTTTTAGCAATATTATTTTTGTGGAGCAAAACAAGTAGTTGTCTCTAAATACTCTTTAGAAACTCTCTCTAATATAAAAGGTTCTAAAGGGCAAGGATCGATATGC
>JAAKFW010000169.1 GCA_011064905.1 Candidatus Anoxychlamydiales bacterium
CAATAGTTCTTAAAGACAATTTAAAAAAAGTGAGGCAAAAATGTGATGAATTTGCAAGTTTGGATTTTTATAAAAAATCATATACTCATAAACAAAAAACTAAAAATAAAAATTGTTTAATTTTAAAAAATACAGCTTGGTTTAATAATGTACACATTGAAGAAGATATATATACAAATGTTTTAAGATTCACAGAAGAAAAAAAAGATGAAAACGATCAACTCATTTCCTCATATAATGGGGAATGGATATGTTCAAAAAAAAATACTCAAGACAATTGTTTTAAACAAGCTAAAAGAGCTCGTTCGCGTTGGTTGCATGAAGAGTTCATAACACTCTTAAAAATCGAGGTTTTAACATTAAACATGATATGGCTCGTAAAGACCCTAATCTTTTAATGTTTTGGAAAAGTATGATTTTTATTGCTTTGTTTGTTTTTGAGATTTTTAGACATTCTACTATAGCAATTAAATGCCGTAAGAATCTTTCTTTGACTCAGTTTGATATAAATCTAATTCATCAATTGCTGAAATTCTCTTGGGATAAAATAAGAGATTCTCCTTTTTTAATAAAAACAAAGGTGCAATTTAGATATGTTTTTGCAGGATTTACATAGATAAAAAAAATAAAATATAGAGGAGGTGAGGCTAAAATTAATGTATTTTTTTTTAAATTAGAAACCAAACTTGAGGGGGTTCTTTGTTGCAAAATTCAATTTTTATATTTCTATAAGTTTTATCAAACAAAAGATGATTTATAATTTAAATGCGCATTTTTTATTGGGGAAAATCATTCACCCATAATTGCTGGGAACAAAGTAGTTGCGTCCTAATTTTTATTATCAAATCTCATCTTGATAATTTTTTCTAGATTTTCTCCTGCTATTGCAAACGGGAGAATCTCTTCATTTTGGAATGACTATTTTCCACTTACCCTTTTCTAAAAAAGCCTCAATTGTTTGCCTTTTAGCTTTATTAATCAAATTAGGATAAGAAAGTTTTTTTCTTTTTGCATATTCGACAAGGGTAATAATTTCACCACCTTCTAAATATGCTAATCTTTTATGATAACTATTGGTAAGGGCTTTGCCAACAATCTCTTCCATAATAGTAGTTTTATTATTCCAATCAAATTCTTTAAAAGCTTCGTAATAGAATAGTCTATCAATAAATTTTATGTTAATAGATACATACCCTTCTCTAATGAGTAAATAATTATTGATTATTCTTCCGATACGACCGTTTCCATCACAGAAAGGATGAGTATATTCAAAAACAAGATGTAATTTAGCAATACGTTTAATGATATTTTCAGATGGTGTTGAATAATAATTAGCAAGCATTTCTTCAAGACGTGCGATTACTTCTTTAGGGTTAGGAGCTATATGACTTCCTACACGTACAAATTCATTATCCTTTCTAAATCTTCCAGCTATTTTATCATCAATATTAGATAGAAGTATTTTATGTAAAAAAAGCATCATATTAAGATCAAATTCTTGTTCTTTTGCTTTTTTATCAATATATGAAATAACTCGAGCTAGATTTTTTGCTTCAAACATTTCTCTTACAGAAATGAATCGATCACAATCAATTTGATGCAAAATTTTATCCGTTTCTTCTAACGTTAGAGTGCTATTTTCTATAGCATTGGAATTATATACTTGTTCAGCAACCTCTGTATCTGAAATGATTTTAAGTAGCTCTTCTTTGCCATTATAGGTTTTGTAATATCTTAAGCGAAGATCATCAATTTTTTTATAAATACTCTTAACTTTAACCATTAACTTGCCTTTTGTTAGAGATGGTTTTAATTGTATTTTATATATACGGTTTTGTCAATATTATAGTAATATGAGTTATTGTTTTAGTGGCTTTTAACGTTTTTGGCCTCGAAATCGTTAAATAATCGAAAATTACTTAACTTTTAACTATTTTGAAAGTAAAAAGCTTGTTTCTTAATATGTTTATATTAAATAAGATAAGATGTTCTCGAAAACAATCCTCTCCTTTTCTCAAATATTGACTCACTATATTTTAGGCCAACATCAATGAAATCACATTTCGTTAAGAGGAGTAAAATTAATAGCTTCGTTGAACCTACAAATACAGGTTCTGTCTTTAGATTTCAGAATTTCTTGCATTACTGAAGAAAAACATCTTAAATCATATGAATTTTTTAATTTACAAAAATTATATCGAGTTTTATTAACATTAACCCATTATAGTCAGATACTTAATCACGATAAAATTACGATCAACATTAAAATAATCTTGATTTTTACACGATATATCGTAAACCGGTCATATCAGAAGAGAATGGTAACTGAGTGGATTTATGAAAAGACAATATGAGGATATTATCGAAAATCATTTTAAAGAAGATATCGTAATGTTTTTTTTTATGAAATATCCAAATTTCTAAAGAAACAACTAAACCTGTGCAATTTATGTTTTATTTTAAATTATTCTTGTAAACAAATTTAATCTAAAGATAAAGGTAAAAATGAAAATTCAGCTTTTGGAAAATCAGGTCGTTCAACTTTCATTAATAAATTGCTTTTTTCATCTATTGTTAAAGATTTTACATTTTGAATATTCCAGTTAGCTTTTTCATCTATTTTATCTTTATCATCATAATATTTTGCTATTTTGAAAGGATTAAAAGTTTTTTTAGTTGAACTTGTATTACCCATTTCAGTAGCGTGCATATGATAAATAATTTTTTTTTCTTCATCGATTGCTATTTTAACAATAATATTTTTTTTCTTTCCTTTAAATTCAACAAAGCCACGTAAACCTATTCCTAAATGTGTTTTTTTAGAAGAATCAATATATTTATATGAAAATGTATATCTTTCTAAAAGTTCATTATTATTAAAAATAGTTTCTAATCCTTTTAAATTATGGAACACTTTTTGCCAGGAAAGTTCGTCATTTGATAAGGTTTTATATTTATAAATTTTATTTTTAGCCTTATCAAGATCTAGAAATCCTCTCATTTCTTCAAAATTAGGAGTTCGCCATCTGGAAATTCTCTGAAGTACTTTATAAGCCCCTGATGACTCTGATTTTTTTGTCACTAGAAAATATTTTTGAGGTGTGGGAGAAGAAGACGAAGACGACGAAGAAGAAGATAGAGGGAATGAAATATCTAGAGAGCTTTTTTGACTAGTTTGATCTATCTTTTTTCCTATTCTCGTTTTTTTTCTTGTCTTTGAAGCTTGTGTTGAACGCCCCCCTGATCTGTTAGATGTCTTTGTTTCTTCTGAAGCGATTAATTCTGCAAAAACTCTGTCCGCTCTTTTTATTTTTTCTGCTTCTACATCTTGTTTTTTTTGTTCGAAAAGTTTTTTCAATAGTGCATAATCTTCCATCTCTTCTATTCTAATTTCAAAGGATGTACTAGAGCTATCATCCTCAATCTGATGAATTAAAGTCTCAAAAGGCACTTTTTTCGTTTTTGCAATAAATTTTGTTAAAGCAATCCAGTCAAATATTTCTTCTATTTTA
>JAAKFW010000017.1 GCA_011064905.1 Candidatus Anoxychlamydiales bacterium
GCTGTTTCCTTATTTGAAAGATTCTCCTCTCGCAAAAAAGATGCATTTCAAGATAAGATTTTAGCAAAACTAAGAGATGAGTTCGGTGGACATGGAACTCGGAGCGTAGAGGATTAAAAAATGAGCGATAATAAAACATTTGAATCTTGCATGGCAGGGCTAGACACTTTTAAAGCTTCTAAATTTTTGATGGTAGTTTTTGGCGGAGCTGGGGATCTTTGTCAAAAAAAGCTACTTCCAACTCTTTTTTTACTCTTTAAAAAAGGTTTTATTGAAGACTTTTCTATTTTAGGGTTTGGCTTGCCTGAAATGACAACAGATGAATATAGAAAACAAGCAAAAATCTGGCTTCAAGAAAATGTGAAAGAACAGTTTGATGAAAAAATTTATGATGAAAAATTTCAAAAGCATCTTTTATTTGAAACAGCAGATCTTAAAAAAGCTGAAAATTACTCAAATCTATGTAAAAGAATTACTAAAATCACAAAAGATGATCCTGCATATAATTTGATGTATTATTTAGCAGTTCCTCCTGTTTTATTTCCAACGATTGTACATAACCTATCTGATAAAGAGCTTTGCAGAAGAAGAAAAGGCGCTAAGATAATTGTTGAAAAACCCTTTGGTCATGATAAAAAATCAGCGCACGCTCTAAATTTAAAACTCTTAGAAGCTTTTGATGAAAATCAAATTTATAGAATCGATCACTATCTAGGAAAAGAGACTGTTCAAAATGTGTTTTTCTTTAGATTTGGAAATGTACTTTTTGAACCACTTTGGAATAGAAACTACATAGATAATATCCAAATTACTGTAGCTGAGGATTTGGGTATTGAAAATAGAGCTAATTTTTATGAAAACGCAACAGTTATAAGAGATTTTGTTCAAAATCATATCCTGCAGCTTATCGCTTTAATCGCTATGGAACCACCTGCAAATTTCTCTCAAGAATCTATCAGAAATGAGAGACAAAAAGTGTTTAATTCTATACAAGCTTTTGATGAGAAAAAGATAGATGAGTTAGTTGTTATGGGACAATACGAAGCAGGAGTAGTAAACGATAAAAAGGTAGCTGGCTACCTAGATGAAGAAGGAGTAGCAAAAGACTCTAAAGTGCCAACATACATAGCTGCTAAATTTTTTATTGATAATTGGAGATGGGCAGGTGTTCCTTTTTACATAAGAACAGGTAAAAGACTAAAAAAAAGATGTACAGAGATTGCTATTCAATTCAAATACCCACCACTGAAACTTCTTGGACATAAATGCAAAGGTTTAGATGCTAATACGATAGTATTTAGCATCTATCCCACCCAAAAGGTCTCTTTAAATTTTAATGTAAAATTCCCTGGTATGGATAACATTCCATATCCGGTTGATATGGTCTTTGACTACAAAAGTGTTTTTAAAGTAGACACTCCACTCGCTTATGAACGGGTTTTAATAGATGCTATGAAATCAGATCTTTCTTTATTTGCCCGCCAAGATGGAATAGAGACTATGTGGTCAATTGTAGATCCGATTATAAAAGCATGGGAGAAGAAAAAAACACTTTGCAAGTATAAAGCTGGATGCAGGGGGCCTAAAGAAGCTGATGATTTTATAAAAAAAGATAAAAGAGCTTGGAGAATTTTTTAAATGCGCACCATAAAAATGTTTGATGATCTAGAGGATATGAACTTTTATTTAATTGATCTTTTTACTCAAATCACAACTGAGGCTATTGAAAAGAATAACAAAGCATATATTGCTCTATCCGGCGGATCAACGCCTCAATCTTTTTATCAAAATCTATCAAAACAAAAGCATTTAAATTGGGATAAAATTCACATATTTTTTGTAGATGAGAGAATGGTATCTAACTTAGATGAAAAAAGTAATATTTACAAAATAGAAAAATACTTAACAAAACCTCTAAATCTAAAAAAAGAGCATATTCACTACATAAGCAAAGATATCGATATATTAGATGCTATAAAAGAGTACGAATTAGACATTAAAAGCTTCTTGCACGTTGAAAAACCCTCTTTTGATCTCATTCTACTAGGAATTGGAGAAGATGGCCATACGGCCTCTTTATTTCCAAATTCAGGCACTTTAAAAGAAGAAGAAAAACTTATTGTTTTAGCCTCAAAAAAAGATGAGGATTTTGATAGGGTATCTTTTAGTTATCCTCTTATAAATTTAGCTAAAAATGTTATATTTTTAAGCTTAGGCGAGAATAAAGCTAGCATCATAAAAAAGATACTTTTAGATAAAGATAGATCGCTTCCGGCGTTTCATGTTAAAGCTCAAGATAATCTATTTTATATTTTAGATAAAAAAGCTGCTAAGTTTATTGATTTATAATCCAAGCAACTAAATTTTTATAGAAGGTTTAAATCAATTAGTATTTTATTTGAAGAATATTTCTACTAGATCTTTTATATCCATAGCAGGAACAGGTGTGGAACCGTTTTTTAAATATTCTAGCACTTCTTGTCGAAAAGCGTCGGTGTTTGATGGGGCTCCTAGTTTTGCTAAATCTTCTGAAGGCAATGTAAATTCTATTTTTGATTTGTTTGAAAAAGGTTTAAAGCAGTATTCTGATAAACTTCTTAAACTATTTATTATTGCTGACATATCTGTCTCCTTATTGTTATTTAGTTTAATTCTATTATTATAACACTCTATTATAATAAAATTTTGATATAATATCAAGTAATAGTATCTAAAGTCGCAAGTGGCTTATAGTTAATTAGTTGAGCGGGGGCGCGGGATCGTTTATTAAAGGAGGTAGTAGACTCAAAAATGATAGTTTTAAAGATTAAATTTTGTAACAATTTTATGGTATTTATAAGCTTTTGATTTAAATTAAATGGAGCTTATTTTTAATCTCTTCAAGAGTATATCGTTTCGTTTTTAATTCTTTTATTTTTTCTATTCTCTTAATCATGCTTGAATCGTATAGTTGATAACCTGAGGATGTAACTTGAGATACATCTAATAGCCCACATTTCGTCCAAAAACGAATTGTAGAAATCGATTCATTCACTTTTTTTGCAAGTTGACCAATTTTAAACTCTTTTTTTTCTGAAATAGCTTTAGTTTTCTTTCCTGTTAAAGCTTCTAAGTAGATATCTAACGAGCTATTAACAGCAATGTAAATCAAGTCTAAATAATCATTTTTAGATCCTCCTAGCTGAGCTTTTTCTAATGAATTAATATAAGCTAATCGATCTTTTTTTTTGATAATAGCAATAGGGTATCCTTGCATAAGTAATATCCAATTCATCAATAACCTTGCTGTTCTGCCATTTCCATCAATAAATGGATGAATCGTTACTAATCTATAATGAGCTTCAGCAGCTAATTCAATCGGATTTAATTTTTTTGATTCTTTTAACCATTTTATAAATTCTTTCATTAAAACAGGTACTTTTAATGGGTTAGGTAAAATGACTCTTGAGCCTGAAATTCTAACAGGTACCCTTCTATAAAATCCTGAATTTGAATTATCTATGCCATCTAAGATAATTGCATGAATATCTAAAATATCCTTTTCTGTAATCGAAGAAATTTTATGCTTTGATGATTTTTTTATCCAATCAATAGCTTTTGCATGATTTGTTGCTTCTAAATGCTCTTTTAAAGATTTTCCGCCAACAGTTATTCCTTTTTCGACAACTAGTGCTGTTTCTTGCCTAGTTAGAGTATTGCCTTCAATGGCATTACTAGAGAAGGTTAATTCGATACGAAACCATTCATCTAAATTATGTAGTAATTCAGAAGGAAGAGGTCCTTTGTTATCTAATTGGCGTTTTTTTAATAAAATTTCTTTATATTCCATACCGTTAACTATGAAGTAATACTTCATGGTTTGCAATAAAAATAATCGTAATTATATAAATTACTTAAAATTAGATGTTTAAAGAAATAATTCTATTCATTGAAAAGGTAAAAAAGTTAGCCTTAATATCACCTAATTTAATAATTAAATTTAAATATAGGAGAAAAAAATGAGTTCTAGTTCAGTATCAGAAGTCTCTTCACATTTTTTCAAATTTGAGACAACGAAAGAAGGATTAAGAAAAAGACAAGCAGAATTAGAAAAGACTGAAAAAAAACAAGAGATGTTTATGACGAAAAACTTAGAGAAGAAAATCCTGAGGCACTTGTTCTTAAAAAACAAATGGAAGATACCGATAACGAGCTAAAAAATATTAATAAAATTAATAAATTAAAAATGAAAAAAAAATCGATGAAAGAAGCTGCAAAGAGTATTAAAAATTGTTGTTGCTGTTGTAGTGCAGTAAGTATTGTAATAATTATAGCTTTAGGCGGGCTGTTTCTTTATAGATGAATTTTAGAAAAAAGCTTTTAATAATTCAGGGTCATTAAAAATCTTCCCAGCCTTCAATAGCTGATGATTGATTATAAGAGGTGACTGTAGACTCAAAAAAGTTAGCCTTAATATCTCCTTTGCCTTCAGTATCTGCTATTTTCTCCAAATGCTCATATGGATTTTTTGTATATCCAGGATAGAGGTGAGCTAAATTAATTCTTTGAAGAAGAGAGTTTGCTAAATACTTTGTGTATTTATCTGTAGCATCTGCAGATATACCTAAAATGTTGTTGCCGATTATGTGATTGGTCCAATCAATTTCTTGTTTTACAGCTGCTTGAAACATCTCATGAATCCAAGGAGTATCTTTATCTTCTATAACCTCTGGGATGATTCTTTTAAAGATTACAACGTGCAGGAGCTCATCTCTGTTGATGTATCTAATGATATCAGCAGTTCCGGGCATTTTGTGGCGAGATGCTAGGTTGTAGAAGAAATTAAAGCCATTATAAAAATAGAGCCCTTCTAATAAATAGTTAGCAATTAAAGCTCTTTTAAAATTATCGATTGAGGGCTTGTCTAAAAAGTTTTGAAAAATTTGAGCAATGTATTTGTTTCTTTCAAATAACACTTTATCATCTCTCCAAAAATCATAGATGTAATTTCTTGTTTCTTTTGGAAGGATAGTTTCAATTAGATATTGATAAGATTGAGAGTGAATAGCTTCTTGATATGTTTGAATTGCTAAAATTAAATTTATCTCAGGAGAAGTTATATAATCTGAAATGTGAGGAATATTGTTTGTTTGAACGCTATCTAAAAAGATTAGAAAACTTAAAATGCCATCAAACGCTTTTTTTTCTTCTGTAGTTAAATTTTTGTAATCATTTATATCAGATGTCAAATCTACTTTTTCAGGTATCCAAAAGTTTTCCATCATTAAGCGATAGAGTTTGCTGGCCCAAGAGTATTTTACGTTGTTTAAGTTAAAAATATTTGTGGTGTTTCCTCCAATTATTTTTCTCTCATTAATTGAATCTATTCCTTCTGGATTAAATAGTTTTTTAGCTTTCATATTTTTTTTTAAAAACCTCTTAGTTTGCGCAAGATACACATTCATTTTTGTCTGCAGTTGATCCATCTTTTTGAATCGTTCTTATGTAATATATAGTTTTTATCTTTTTCTCCCAAGCATCTACTAAAGATTCAAAGATATATTTAGCATTTATTTTTTCCATATTTAAATTAAAAATAAGCTCATATGATATTCCAGTATCTGTCCACTTTTGAATTTCAGATATTACTGAATTCACTGCTTTGATATCCATGTTTTTATACTCTTTGTAATACCAAAATCTTTCTTTGATAAATGGAGGGCAAATTGGAACCGCTCCTTTTGCATTTTTGTCGAAATAGAACTTTGAAAAAATAGGCAAGACGCTTGGTGTACATCCTTGAAGAAGCGCTGATGATGTGTTTGGCGCAATAGCTAAGAGTTGAGAATTTCTAATTCCATGTTTTTTTAACTTTTCTTGCAGATTTCGCCAGTTTTCTTTGCTAGATGATTTTTTTATATAGCCCTCTATTCTTTTTCCATTATCCCAAAGTGAGTTTTTATACGCTTGATATGAGCCTCTTTCTTTTGATAGATCAATAGATGCTTCTATCGAATATAGAGCAATCTTTTCAAATAAATATGAAACAATCCCAACGCTCGCTTCATATTGAAGCTCGTTTTTTGCTAAATAATCAGCAAGACCCATAGAGCCTATTCCAATAGTTCTATATTTATCATTATGAAATTTACTTTGTGTATCTGGGTTTGTTGTTAAATCTATTGTGTTATCTAAAACTCTAACAGCAACTTGGCAAACATCTTTCAGCTCATGATCTTCAATATTTGCTAAGTTAAGAGATACTAAATTACAAGTGTGCATCTCCGCGTTTGCTTTAACGTTACTAAAAGATTCCATGCAAAGATTGCCAGCTGGTATGTAGCCCGTATGAGGGTTTGGATTATCTCTATTTGCTGTATCTTTAAAGAATATATATGGCATACCGGTCTCTATCTGGGTTTTCATAATCTGTTTAAAGAGTTCTTTTGAGTTAATCTTTTTTACAAGTGTTAATTTATTGTCCAGATAAGCATCTATGCATTTTTGATATGCCTTTTCGAAATCCTCTCCCCATAGTGAGCTTAACTCTATTTTTAGAGTAGTTTTGACTTCATAAGGATCAAATAAATGCCAGCTCTTATTAGATTTTAAATAGTTCATAAAAAGATCTGGCACTATAACTTGTGGGAAAACATCATATGCTTTTCTTCTTTGATCGCCATTTTCAGTTTGAAGTTCTAAAAATTCTTCGATATCTAAATGCCAAATATCTAAAGATATCGTTGCGGCTCCTGCTCTTTTGCCCATCTGATTTACTGCAACGGCAGTGTCGTTTAATATTTTAATCCAAGGAACTACTCCTCCAGATGCATTTTTATTTCCTGCAACATATGATCCTTTCGCTCTTATTTTAGATAAATTTATTCCAACCCCGCCTCCGTTTTTAGAGATCTTTGCAACTTGTGTAACTGTTGCAAAGATAGATTCAATATCATCGTCCATCGCTATTATAAAACAAGAGGATAAATTGGATTTTATTCTTCTTAAATTAAGTAGTATCGGAGTTGCAAGTGATAGCTTTCTTTTAGATAACATTTCATAGAAAATTTTCGCTTGTTTTAATCTGTCATTTTCTTTCTCATTAGAAGCTAATAAAAGTGCTATTGTAAGATACGCCTCTTGCAAAAGCTCATCATCTAAAAGGTATCTTTTTGTGATCATTACAACAGCTGCGTAGTCATAGTCTAAATCTCTTTTTTGATTTAGCCATTTACCAACTTTATCTAGCTCTTCTTTTGAGTATAATTCTAAAATTTTTTCATCGTATTTTTTTTTCAAAACCATGGTTTCAATATGTTTTGTGAACTCTGTGTATTTATAGCCTCTATTTCTTTGAGTGTCTTTCCATCTGTTCATCATAAAAAGTCTGCCGGATGCTATTCTGAAATCGGGCTCTTCTACGCTTGTTAAAGATAAACAATGATAAATTAGATTTTCTTGAATATCAGATGTCGTTATCTTATCTTTAAAGATAATATCTACAGATGCTTCTAATTTTAATGGATTAATATTTAAGCCATCTATAGCCCAAGCTATAACCTTTTTTACTTTCTCAATGTTAAATTCACAAACTCTTCCATCTCTTTTTACAACGGTTTTTACAAGATCAATTTTTTGCTTATTTTTATCTTTGACAATACTCATGAAATCGCTCCTCGTTTTAGACGCATCTCTTTAATCGAATTATAGAAATATTATCTTTGAAAAGTCCAGGATATTAGACAAAAAAAATCATTTATATTTTAAATCTCTTATGCTCAACAGATGGTTAATTTAATAATAAAAGCATGTGTGATGTAATTATAAAAAATAAATTAAAAAAAAACTTACCAAATGCTAAGTCAAATTGTGAATAGTAATACTATGTGAGATTTGATGTTACATATAGTAGTATCCTTTTTTGCAACTCTCTAACAAAAAACATTTCGTCGAGGTTGTCCTCAAGGAAATAATTTTGTGCTTGCAACAGATATTGATCGCAGTTTTGATAAGTTGAATCTAAAAAAAGCTACTGAATATTTTCCATGTTGTCAGTTTTGTAAAAACCGATAGTTTTATGCTCATCATCTTCTAATTTCTTGTATTTAAAATCTTTATCTAGTTTGCCTTCAAAAAGGATAGCAAGTCTTTTTTTATTGTCTCTAGCAAGAGTTTTTTTGCAAAAGGCTATAAATTCTGGATATGTAAGTTTTTGCATGGCCTTAATTCTTTTTTCATGCCAAAGAAAATCCTTTTCTTTTTCAAAAGCTATATAGTTTAGAGTAGACGACATCTCTTGCAGATTTTTATAAGGATTTTCCATGTTTTGAATAAGGCTGTTTTTTATGTTTTCAAATCGATCTTCCGGAACTTTAGTTTCTATATTATCTTCATAGTTTTCTATAAAGATTTCAAAACGGACAAGAAGGTCTCTTACGCTGTGAGAATTGGATTGAACTAAGAAAAGTTGATATAAATGCTTTTGTATCTCTATGTCTGTAGAATGGGCTATGTAAGCTGTTTTTTGATCAGATCTAAGAGAGGTAAAAAAAGCTTCTCTAAGAGTTTGTGATAAAATACTTTGAGCCGCTCTATTTGCAAAAGAAAATGAGTCTTGATCAATTGCTAAAACAACGCCATTTCCTAAAACATCTATTTTTTGATGAATCAGATAAGGGCCTTTATTATCATTTATTACAAAGACCTTTTTTTTATAATGATCTTTTGATAAAAATGGTTTTTGTCTAAGTGAATCTTTTATATCTAACCAAATACTTTCCGCTTCTTTTAAAGATAAGTTGCCAGTTAAAAATCCTTCTATATAGCAGGTTTCAAAGACCTTGTTTTTAAATTTTATAAAATCTCTAAATTGAATTCTTTTTAAGGTATCTAACTTATTTATGTTAGTAAAGCTACTTGGGGTTAAAATGCTTTGTAGATAATTTTTCGCTTGAAATACAGGAAGTGTTTTTTGAGTGTTTTGATAGTCTTTATATAATGAGCTGTAGTAAATATCAAACTGCTCTTTTGAGATCTGCAAGTTATTTATAGCTTTTAAAATCTCTTCTAAAAGAAAAGAAGCTTTCGCTGAGTAACCAAAAATATCTATTCTTATATTAAAAGTATCAGATGTTATAGATGGATAGAGTCCAGCTTCCTGAGCTGAGTATATAGTCGGTGCTAGCTTTTCTAAAAGAGCTTTAACATATAGATCTTTTAAAACATCAGATTTCACATCTTCATCAAAAATCTTATCTTTGATTTGAAAATGCCAAGAGACTTGAGGAACTTTATATTTATCATCTTTTAAATAAAAAATTGTAGCAAAATCATCAGATACTATTTTTGCGGGAGCCTTTTCATTTGTAAAATTCTCTTTTGTTGCATCCATTTGAAGATTAGTTGGAATAAAAGAATTTGGCTCAGGCAGCTTAATACTTGGATTAGTTGGGTTTTTAGCGAGTCTATTCTTAAGAGATTTATCAAGTTCCTTAACTGCATATTTAGCGTTTGTCCATTTTTCTTTTTGATCTAATTTCATATTAGTTTTTTTAGGATCAGCTATCAAATAGATCTGGGAAGAAGAAAAATTTAAAGACTCTAATATCTGATTAACATTTTCTGAGCTATATTCACTAGCTAATACATTTTTTTGAGGATATGTTGATAGGTCTTCATATAAAAGATTTGCAGCATGCTCAGATACAAATTCAAAAGCATCTTGGTGAGCTTGATATTCGTAGTTTAGTTTTGACATGGTTTTCATTTCATGAAATAAATAATTTGGAATAGATGATTTTTTTAAATTATTTATAGCTTCAAAAGATCTGCTTATTACAATTGCAGCATTTTTTATACCAAGATCAGTTAGCTTTATTTCTAAAATAAATAGAGATTGATCAGAGCCAGCTTTTTCAACGACAATATCTAAATCTTCTGCTAAATGTTCTTTTTTTAAAACTTCTAAAAGAGAGTTCTTTTGGCCTCTTTTTAATGTATAAGCAATTAAATTAGCTGATTTCGTTTCATCAAATGTAAATTTTCTATCAAGTTCCCACTCAACTAAGAGAAATTGAATGTTAGATATCGGTTTTATATAGGTGATTTTTCCGGAATTCTCTTTATTGAAAATATTTTCATTTGTAGTAATTTGATCTTTTCCAATATTTGCAATTGGTGTGAATTTTTCTACTACTAATTTAGTTAGCTCGTCTAAATCTTTATTAGAATAAATAACTAATGCCATTTGATTTGCACTATAGTGCTTTTCATACCACTTTCTAAGCTCTGATGGGGGAATAGACTGCAGAGTTTTAGCGTTTCCTGTTGAAAATTTTGCGTTTGGATGATTTTGATTGCCAATCTCTTTTGACACCATATGAGCTCTTCTTCCATCGTTTTCAATGTTTTTAGAGTGCTCCTGATCTACGGCATATAGCTCTTTTGCAATGTGCGATGGATCAAATATTGGATCTTTAAAAAAATATGAAAGTCTATCTAGTGCTTCTTCAAAAGCTGAGTCATTTACGGAAAACATATATACAGTTCTATCAGAGGCTGTATATGCATTTGGAACACCGGAATTATCCCAAATAAATTTCATATACTCAGATTCTTTAGGATACTTTTTTGAACCTTTAAAAAGCATGTGTTCACAAAAATGTGCCATTCCAGGAAACTCTTTTGGATCGTCCCAAGAGCCGGCTAGTACACTGATAGCTGCCGCTGATTTGTCTGCATTTTTATCAGATATAATATAAACCTTCATTCCGTTTGAGAGTCTAAACTTTAAAGTATGTCTATCTTTAAGAGAGGGATTTAAAATTTTTAAGTTTGATTTGTCTTCAACTATTTGATATCGGGTATCCATTGCAAAAATATTAAAAATTGAAAATAAAAATATGATTAGAAATTTAAAGCGTAGCATTATTTAGCCTCTTGTTATCCTCGCATATTCTTCTTGTACAATATTATGAATATATTTGGCTCTGTTTTTTCTTCTTTGGATTTTGTCTTTTTCATCTGAGAGAGGTAAGTTTTCCATATCTAATTCATTTGAAAAGCTAATAAATATTGGACCTCTATTGACTACTCTTTTTTCTCCCATCTCAATTTGTATTTTTTCAGGAGGAGGCATGATGTCATAGGTAGATAAAGTAAGGGGAAAAAAATGTGTTTTTTTCTTCGCTTTTTTCCCCATTAAATAAAACATCTCTAAACTTTTATAATCAAAAGGTGCAATTTCTATTTTACCACTATTGTTTTTTCTGTCTCTGCCTCCGCTTGGAGCTACGTATATTACTTTTCCGCCCTCTGATAAAAGCGTTTTCATTAATGACATTACTTTTTGGTTGTGCATCTGTTTTTGATGTTTTTTTGTAATATCTAAATCAATATATCTTTTTGAATAGATACATAAAAGTGAACAGCCCATAGAAAAAGGAATAGCTAAAGGGTCTAAAATTACTCTCTCTCCTGCAACAGATATGATGTTAGAGGTGAGTGAAAAATATTTATCTCCAGCTAAAATAGGGATTACTAGCGGGTCTACCTCTGATTGGTGGTTAGAGAGTAAAATTACATTCTCTTTTTTATCGATATATTCTTTTATCTTTTTTAAATTATCTATTCCATAAAGCTTTGAGTTTTTCAAATCAACTAAAGGTGCTAAAAAATCTATTCCAAATTTTTGGTAGTTAAAAGGCTTTGTTATCTTTTTATGATAGAGCTCAAATTTAAATGGGTTTTTTGCATGGTCGATTAAAAGCTTTACAAGCTGATCAAAAAGTGAAGTTATATCTTTTTTAGATGTATGTGAGTTTACAGTTTTTATGTAACATTTATAAAAATCAGATAAGATATCTAAATATTTTTTAGTTATCTCTTTTTCGTTGTAGAGCTTTTTTAAATTTATTACAAAATTATCTTCAGACATCTGCTTTTTTACCATTTGTGAAAAGATGAAATTCATTTAAATGATAAGAGTCTTTTGTTTTAAACTCTAAACAGCATTTGGTATTAGCTGCGAGTTTTATAAAATACTCTTTATCTGAAGTTTTCAAATAGTTATCTAAATAAGGGTGTGTAACTAATCTAATAGTTGCTTTTTCAGCTGTATTAATTAGTTTTTTTAATGATCTTTCAATTTCTAAAGCTGTTGTTTCATGATTTTTTATAAGACCATTTCCTGCGCAATATGGACAAGGTGTGAAAATTGTCTGGATTAAAGACTCTCTAGCACGTTGCCTTGTCATTTCAACAAGACCAAATTCACTCATTCCTAAAATTGTGCATTTTGAAGAGTCATCCTTCATATATTCTTTTAGTTTTTCTAAAACTCTTCTTTGGTTTTTTCTAAGTCTCATATCGATAAAATCACAAATAACTAGACCTCCAACATTTCTAAGTCTAAGTTGTCTGCTTATCTCTTTTGCCGCCTCTAGATTTATCCGAACTAAAGTTTCTTCAACATTTTTTATGGTTTCTTTAGAAGATTTTCCGGAGTTAACATCGATTGTGTACATAGCCTCTGTTTTATCAAAATATAGATAGCCTCCAGATGGTAGCCATACCTTTCGTACAAGAGATTTATCTATTTCTCTTTCAACATTGAACTCTTCAAAAAGAGGCAACTTTTGTTTATAAAAAACAATTTCTAGCTTGTGCTCTTTTTCATAGTTTTTATAGATGTTTAAACACTTTTGCATGAGTGAATAGTTATCAACTATGATTTTATCATATTTTTTATCAACAGCTGTAAGAATAGATTTTTTTAAAAGCGTCCACTCTTCATGTAAAATTTTTGGTCCTTTTGATTCATGGAATTTATTTACAATCTCTTGCCATTGATTTAATAATTCTGTGGCTTCATCTACTAGCATTTCTGTTGTTGCATTAGCACTAGCCGTTCGACAAATGAGGCCCATATCTTTCGGCATTTCAAAAGCTTGAATCAATTTTTTAAGCTTGTCTCTCATAGATTTATTTTCAATTTTTCTTGAAACTCCTCTATGAGGGGTGTTAGGCAACAAAACTAAATATCTCCCTGCAATCGAAATATTAGATGTTAACCTAGCTCCTTTAGTTCCAATGGATTCTTTAACCACCTGGACTAAGACAGGTTGATTGATTTTTAATATTTTTGTTATATCTTCTTTTAAAGGTTTTTCCTTTTTTCCTTCTAAAGATATATCAAAATCCATATCAAACATCTCTTCGAATTTTTTTCTGTTTATAATGATATCGTTGATATGGATAAATCCATTTTCACTCTCATGTATATCGATAAATGCAGATTGAATGTTATTTAAAATATTTTTTACCAGACCTCTATAGATATTTCCAGTGATCTGTCTAGATTTTTTTCTGTCTATTATTAAATCGTTTAGCTGTCCAAAATTAAGATAAGCGTATCGAATCTCTTTGGATTCAACATTTATTAGAATTTCTTTCATCACTCTTCTCCAACGCGGAAACCCGGTGCTTTAGTTCCGGGGGGAAGCGTTTGTTTAAAATTTAAAAACTTACCGGGAAAATGGATGCTAATAAAAAACATCCCTGGTCCCGGTGCCAGTAGTGCGTATCAGTTACTATTG
>JAAKFW010000170.1 GCA_011064905.1 Candidatus Anoxychlamydiales bacterium
TCTGAAAAAGAGATACTAGCTATTACTAATCCCGAAGGCAATAAATGTTTTTTTATGTTATCGATTAATTGAGGTAGGTCTTTTTCATTTAAATGCTCAAAAACATCCCAAAGAGTTATTAGATCAAATTGTAAATCTTTTTCCTGATCTTTTTTATCGATATATTTGATGTTAAATTCTTTAGAGATATCTGTAGTAAATAAATATTTATCACTCAAGGTAGCCCATTCGGCTCTTTTTTCCTTTTTGCTATGATCACTACCTTCAAGGCCAATAGCTAGTGAACCGTCGTCAAGGCTTTGTTTCACAAATCCTCCCCCTGAGCAGCCAAGATCTAAAATTTTAATAGGGTTTGCGAAATTAAATAGAGAATATATTTTTTTATTAAACCTAATATTTTTACTATTATCTCTTATTGTACCATGTGGCATTTTATGATCAGGGGAATCTATAGCGACGGGATGTTTTGTTAACACTTTAACTTTTACATTATTGTCTAGCATCTAATTTCTCCGAGGAATGTTGGTCAATGAAAATTGTAAAAGATATTTAAAGTAAAGTACAGTTTTTTTATCTCAATCTATAGATATCTTTTTCTTTGATTTGAAGAGCCAATTTTTAATATCTTTCTATATTTTGCAATAGTTCTTCTATGAATATCAAATCCTTTTTCTTTCATTAATTTTGTAATTTTGATATCGGATAGAGGAGCTTTCTTGTCCTCATTTGAGATGATATCTATTAAAAATAATTTTGCTTTAGGAAGATCTAGGGAACTCTTTTTATTTTTTAAATTTTGAGTAAAAAAACTTTTTATTGGCAGTAGACCTTTAGGACATTTGATGTATTTGTTTAAAATTGATCTAGAGATTGTAGAGGGGTGTAAATTTAAGCTTGCAGCAACTTCTTTAATACTCATTGGCAATAGTTCAGATTTATCGAGAAGATAAGATCTTTGTTTTTTAATTATATAAAGAGAAATATTATAAAGAGTTTTTCTTCTCATTTTGATGTTTTTCATTAGAATCATAGCTAAAAACAGATATTTTTTTGAGCTATATTTTTTATCTTTTTCGAGTAAGTTTACTAAATTTTTATTGATTTCAAAATATGGTAGATCATCATCTATTTCTATTATCCAATTTTTTCCAAGTTTGTTAATTGAGACATCAGCTCTGATATCTTTTGGAAAATCCTTAGAGAATTTTTCAGTTGGATCAAAATTAGATCTTAAAATTATTTTTTCTATAATATTTTGAGTATCTCTAACGTTTTTTTTAATTTTTTTAGCGATGATATTGATTTTATTTTTTAAAATGTTTTCAAAATGATCATTTATTATTCTGTACTCTAAACTTTTTTTATTATCTATTTGTAATAAAAATCTTTCTTTAAGGTTTTTTACTGCAATACCTTTTGGATCAAAAGTTTGAATGATTTTTAAGACTTTAAAAATATTTTCTTGCGAAATGTTTAAATCTTTTGCAAATATTTTGATATCTAAGGAGAAATATCCTCTTTTATCTAAATTACCAATTATATTTTCTGCGATAAATAGATCTTTTTTTAAAAAAAAAGCCTCCTTAGCTTGAGTAAATAGATGCTCAAATAAAGAAGGCTTATATTTTATAGAAGAAAATGTTTTCTTTTCATCGTTTGCTTGATTGGAGTTATAATTATAATTTGGTTTAATCTCTAGGATAGGATTTTTTTCGATTTCTGTTTCTAAAAAATTTTTAAGCTCTAAATTTGTCATTTGGAGCATTAAAAAAGCTCTTTTCATTAGATAAGTCATTTGTAATTTCTGAATTTGAGATGTTTTTGCAAATTGCTGAAAAGACTGCATAAAAAAAATCTTCCTCCCTGTTAATTTTGAAATAACATATTTTTTTATTTATTTAATCTGATTTTTTTTTAATAATTTTTCTAATGTCTTTTTATGGAGCGTAAAATGAAAAATTTTTTCTTTTTTTGTACTTTAATGATTAGCATCTCTATTTGTAGCTTAGGCTTTTCAAATGATAGAGATGTTAAAGTCTATGATTGCTTCCCTTTCTTAAATGAAGTTGAACTTTTGCAAGTAAGACTTCATGAACTAAATGATGTTGTTGATTATTTTGTCATTGTTGAAAATCCTCTTACTCAAAGTGGCAGAGAAAAACCTCTTTTTTTTGAAGAAAACAAAGAAAAATTTTCAAAGTTTTTACATAAAATTATACATATTGTGGGTAAGAAAAGACCAAACCCCGCCTACTCAGATTGGGATAGAGAAAATGAACAAAGAGATGATATTTTATTAGGACTTAAAGGCGCTAAAGATGATGACATAGTAATAATTTCAGATGTAGATGAGATTGTAAGAGAAGAAAAGGTTAAAGAGATAAAAGAAATGATTAAATCGAAAAAGGATCCAATAAGGCTTATGCTAAAAATGTATCGCTTTTTTTTAAATAGAAAAGATTTAAAAACGGATATGTGGCCACTTGCATATGCTACATCTTATAAAACTTTAAAAAAGCACTCGCCGGAGAAGCTTAGAACAAAATTTCCATATCAATATAGCATGGATAATGTAGGCTGGCATTTTTCCGGCATGGGATACATTGATAGATATGCTTATAAGATTGAATCTGGAGCTCATCAAGAAATAAACAATGAGAGATATAAAAGAGCATACAAGTTAATAAAATGGGCAAGGAAAAGATGTAAACTTGTAAAAATAGATGAAACTTTTCCAAAATATATTGCGGATAACTTTAAATATTTTGAAGAAAGAAATTTTATAGATAATAAGCTTCCTCCAAATTGGAAGATAAGAGTTTTTAATAAAAGACAGGAATCTCATAGAGATAACCTCATAGCTGAGAAAAGATAAAACATGAAAAAAGCATTAGTTTACTCTTCAAAAGGTCTTGGTGATGGGCTAATTTTTTTAGTGATTTCGAATAATCTTAATAAAAATGGATATAAAGTTGATACTTTTCATCCATTTTTATCAGAGCTGGATAATTGGTTTAAGTATACAGAGATAAAACCGTATCCCAAAAGCGAAAGTAATTTTGAATTTTTAAATGAATATGATCTTATCATTATCAACTCAGATTATAACGAACTAAATAAGCTACTTGTAAATCATGCGAAAAGCAATCATTTAGAGAAAACATATGAGCTTCATCCATCTGCTTGCAAAGGCAGAAATTTACCTAAGGGCGATTTAAAATTTAACTCTGATATAACGGTAAAAGAAAATTTAGCAATTTTTTGTGAAAATGATTTGAATCTTACAAATGTTTTTTTCTCAAATGATATTACAATCCCAACTCACTTAAAACACAGAAAATTTAAAAAGAGAATAGCTTTGCATCCAACTAGCAAAAATATTGATAGAAACTGGCCAAAGGAAAAATTTTTAAAGTTAGCAAGAAAGTTAAAAAAAGCTGGGTATGAACCTAGTTTTATTTTGGCTCCACATGAAAAAGATTATTTTGGA
>JAAKFW010000171.1 GCA_011064905.1 Candidatus Anoxychlamydiales bacterium
AATAGAATCTTTAGATGGTATAATTGAGATTGAATATCAAGAAAAAAAATTAGATTACAAAGAGCTATTAGTAAAAGATAGCCAAGGAAAAATTTTAAACAAGAAAGAAGTGCTAGCGTGCGTTTTCCCCCTAGGGGGAAAGGATATTATAAACTTCTAATAAAGGGGGCTATTAGGACATTTGTGCTTTGGAGTAATTAGGACGTTTCTACTTTGCGCTAACAATATTTTTTTTAACTAATTACCTTAAATAAAAAAAGGCAATTAAGCTATTCACCTAACTGCCTTTTAAAAACTCCAGTTACTGGTTACGTTACGAACTTTTGATTGGACATCTCTAAACCAATCAGTAGCAATATTCACTAAAAATAAAATTTTTATTTGATAAATAAAATTTTTCAACAAAAAAAATATTCAATAACATATTTGAAAATGATATTTGTTAAAAAGAGATGTCAAATAAACTACATGACTTTTTTGAGATTTTGTTGTATAATTTTATATTATGATTTCAAGTTTTCGAATAAAAGAAGGAACATCATGACTACTGCTACAGCTACAAGTAATAAAAATTTGTTTTGGGATAGTGTAGAAAAGACGGAGTCTGGCTATGTACCGGGGGATCCGATCATTATTAATGGGAAGCTGTTGACTAACAAAGCTGAAAACTTTCGCAATGAAATGTTTAGGTCTTGTACGACAATTGAACGATTTGCGGCAGAGTGTTTTATGACTCCCCCTAAAAGAGTCCTTGATTTAGGCGCCGGAATCGGAGCAAATACAAGACCAATGGCTAAACGTGGTGCCCATGTGACTGCAATTGATAGCTCAAAAGAGCTGCTTCAAATTTTTGCAAACCAATGTGTAGCCGACGGTTGTCCCAAAGAAAATATTCGTTTACGCCACGGGGACATAACAATCATGAAATCTTATGGAGAGAACTTTAAGCTTGTCGTAGCAGTCGATATACTGTCCTATATAACTCCGAAAGATCTCCACTTAACGATGGAAAAAATTCAAAAGTGCTTAGCTGACAAAGGTATCCTTATTGGCACCATTTTCACAACTGATACTGATCCAACCATGCGTATCTTTATGGGTAAAATGGGAGCACATTTTTATGAAGGGGGCAAAAAATTTACAGAACAACTGCTCACGAAATCCGGGTTTTCAGTGGAAAAACTAGAAGCGCGTGAAGAAGGTGGATTTCGTTTTAAAGCGGTAAAGGTTTCAACAGAAGAAGAATCATCTTAAGTGCTTCATCGCAGGTATATCAAACGTCACCTATTTACCTTTACAAAAAGAGCCCTTCAAATGAGGCTTTAAATTCCGCACATGGGGAAAACTTCGAGAAAATTGTTTATTGGTTTAAATCTTAAATTCATATTTTAATAAATTTTTAATAAATTGAGTATAGCATATCTTCTATCTCTTTCTTATTCTAAAAACACAACTAAATAGCGCAAAATATTTTAATAGAATACATAAGCACTTGGACGGATTTGCTTGAAGTTCTTCCAGAAATTTGAGTATTCATCTAAAGAATCTGGTTTATCAGGATTGTAAATTTTTATGATCCACCACTCTCCGTGATTTTTTATCCACGAGCGAGTAAAAAGATGTCCTGCAAAAGGAATGGATTGAATCAGTCCTTTTAACAATTCGCAACTGCCCTTTGCTAGATGAACACAATGTCTTGAATCGAATGTTAAAATAAGGGATAAAATTATTTAAAAAAAAATTGCTTTGGTTTCAGTGGCCTTTAATTGTTGCATCGTCCATAGTAGCAAAAAAAATAGCTACCGTACTAAAATGTAGCCTTTACTATAACCTGGAGGTATATATGATTCGTGGAACAACAAGGTTTTCTTTGCTAAATTTTGCCCAATATTCAAAAGTTTGGTTTTCTACAAAAAAAATAAAGACTGTTACACAAATAGCCAAAAAACAAATAGATGGGGCTAGGGAGTCGATTATGAGTCAGGAAGAATTTGCTAAAAGAAAATGCTTGTCTTATGATGACTATGTTAAGCAATATGGAGACCTAGTTAAAAAAAAAGGCTTAAATCCTCAAAAAGCTTATCAAAGAATGATTGAGGATCGCTATGAGAATTACGTTTATCACAAAAAAATTATTAATCCAGGAAGAATTTTTTAAAAATAAACTATATTATTAGACAGAAACCCCTTAAAAAAAAACTCCATGCATGGGGCTCACTTCGAACTTTTTTAAAAACCACAAATTATTTCAATCCAGAAAACAACAAAACCATTCAACAACTCTTATTATTTAAATAATTCATTTTCAAATACTTAGTTTTTTATCAAAGTATAATTTCTCCTAGAAAACAACAATTGTTTTTTTCTGGGTTTCATTTTTATTGCATTCTATTACTGGTCTTATTTCTCAAAATTATTTGTAGAAGCATTTGAAAAGTCAAATCCTTGTGAAACACCCAGAGGACTACTCAATCTTTCATCTTCGTCATCATCATCTTCTTCTCTACGAAAATGGCTAGAAGATATTTCTCTTGCTCTGGAAGGATCAAATTCTGATGTAGTTGCGGGAGGATATCGAGAACTTTTTAAAATATCTGTAAATATTACATTCAAATCTTTACCAGCTAAAGCAGAGAGAGAAATATAATGATTACTATCTACAACCTTCAAAAATATAGGTTTATTTTTACTGTCTTTATTATAAACTTTAGTAAATCCCATTTGATTCAAGCTTACAATAGGTCGATAAAGAATATAGACTAAAGCATTTAATTCAAGTTCCCCTGCCCAAGTAAAAGGTTTAGCCATTTGGGATAAATATTCTTCCCTATTTTCATACGAAATTGAGTAACAATCAAGTGGTTGTTAGACATTTTTCTTTTGATGATAAATGATTTAGCAAAAAGCATACTTGGCCATTTCACACTCTTTACACATTTGATTTCACATTTGATGTTTTTTTTACACATAAACTCCCTATGTAATTTCATGTATTGTTTTTTGCAATTTGTTGTGAACTATTGTGTAAAAATTGTGAAATAAACTAAAAAGGCAGTTAGTTTGTTTCACCTAACTGCCTTAAGATCAAAACTCCAGTTACTGGTTACGTTACGAACTTTTGATTGGATCGGGTTCAAAAACAGATTTTTGTTAACTTAAGCTAAGCTCAACCATTAACAGGTAAATCTCTATTTATTAAGGCGTTATGAAAATAATTGCAATTTATGTATCCCAATTAACACCCTTTACTTTCGTTTCTAGATAGTTTTACGCATGGAATGCTTCGACCCTTCCCCTGAAAGCACAGCCAGTAAGTCTACGTTTCGCAGACTTACTGGCTGATTTTAGCTAAATTTATATTTGATTAATTAATCCAGAAAGTCTATATATTGCAGACATACTGGAGAATGCCTTTATGGACATTATGTCAAAAATTAGGAAAAAAGCTAAAACAGAAGAATTTGACTATCTTTTTTTGATGGACTGC